>DATKPX010000281.1:0-4005 GCA_035523855.1 Allostellaceae bacterium | reverse complement strand
CGGCAAGGTGAAGCGGGTGATGGGCGAGTTCAAGCGCGGCCGCCTCAAATCCGGCCCGGGCCGTCGCGGCAAGGTGAAGAGCCGCCGGCAGGCGGTGGCGATCGCCATGTCGGAGTCCGGCCAGTCCCGCAAGCGGAAGTCGTCGCGCAAGAAGAAGTCGTCGGGCCGCCGGAAGACGCGGCGGAAATCGCGCTAGGAACAAAATCAGGAGCGCGCGGAGGCCGCCGGAATGGTCCTCGGCAAAGCGCCGGCATCGACCTCGCGGAACGGCGGCTAGCTTCTTGGTGCCCCTGGAGGGACTTGAACCCCCACTCCCTTGCGAGAAACAGATTTTGAGTCTGCCGCGTCTACCATTCCGCCACAGGGGCGCGCCTTGATGCGGGGCGCACTATAACGGCGGTCGATCGGGGGTCAATCGGGTCACCGCCGCGATCATCAATACCCTGAGCAGGCCGCCGCTTGCCTTGCGGCGGCGAATGCGGCTAGAAGGGCGCCGGCCCGAGGGCGGAACGCGGCCAGGTCGCCGCTCGGCTCGTCCCGTCGCCCCGGAGGTCCTCTCCCGACATGCTCGAACGGATCATCGCCCCGCTCGCCGGGTTGATCGTCGCGACGATCTCGACGCTGGGCTATGGCGGGATCGTGCTGCTGATGGCGATCGAGTCCGCCTGCGTGCCGCTTCCCTCCGAAATCATCATGCCCTTCTCGGGCTATCTCGTCTTCACCGGGCGCTTCGATCTCTTCCTGGTGGCGACCGCCGGCGCCATCGGCTGCAATGTCGGATCGACCGTCGCCTATGCCGCCGGCTATTACGGCGGCAAGCCCTTCGTGCAGCGCTGGGGCCGCTACGTGCTGATGAGCCAGCACGATCTCGACATGGTGCACTGGTTCTTCGAGCGGTTCGGCGGTGTCACCGTGTTCGTCGGCCGGCTGCTGCCGGTGATCCGCACCTTCATCGCGCTGCCGGCGGGCGTCGCGCAGATGCCGCAGCTCCGCTTCCAGATCTATACCTTCCTCGGCTCCTGGCCGTGGTGCTACGGCCTTGCCTATGTCGGCGCCACCCTCGGCGAGCGCTGGAACACCGATCCGGAGCTGCGCGACATCCTGCACCGGTTCGACGCCGTCATCGTCGGGCTGCTGGTCGTCGGCGCCGTCTGGTACGTGCGCCGCCATTGGAAGCACCGGGTGCGTTGACCCCGCCATGGGAAGCGCGCGACTCACTCCCCTGCTGCTCGTCATCGCCGCCGGAGCGGTCGTCGGCGCGGCACTGCTGTCGGAACATGTCGGCGGGTTGGTGCCGTGCGAGCTTTGCCTCGCCGAGCGCTGGCCCTACTACATCATCCTGGCGCTGAACCTCATCGCCGTCCTTGTCGGCAACCTGCGCCTCTCCCGGCTGATCCTCAGCCTTAGCGCCATCGTATTTCTGGTCAGCGCCGGACTCGGCGCCTATCACGTCGGCGTCGAGCAGCATTGGATCGTCGGACCCACCGCCTGCACCGGCGGCGAGACGGGCGGCGCCAAGAGCATCGAGGATCTGCAGAAGATGCTGCTGCAGCAGCAGCCGGTGCGCTGCGACGAGGTGCAGTGGTCGCTGTTCGGCATTTCCCTTGCCGGCTGGAATTTCCTAATCTCCCTGGCGCTGCTGGCCTTCACGGCGAGCCGCCTGCGGCAGATCGGGAGGAGCGCATGACCGCCACCCATCGGCTTCCCGGCGACCCCGCGCCGACCGAGGAGGTCGCCGCGATGATCCGCGTCGATCACGCCGGCGAGTACGGCGCCGTCCGCATCTATGAAGGCCAGCTCGCGGTGCTCGGCCGCTCCGCCGCCGGCGCGGTCATCCGCCGGATGGGCGAGCAGGAGCGCGAGCATCTGGCGCGCTTCGAGGCGCTGTTGGCCGAGCGGCGCGTGCGGCCGACCGCGCTGAGCCCCGCCTGGCACGTCGCCGGCTACGCGCTCGGCGCCGCCACCGCGCTCCTCGGCGCGCGCGCGGCGATGGCCTGCACCGTCGCCGTCGAGGAGGTGATCGACGAGCACTATCGCCAGCAGGCCGAGCGCCTCGGCGAGGCGGAGCCGGCGCTCCGCGCCACCATCGAGGAATTCCGCGACGACGAGCTCGAGCATCGCGACACCGGCCTCGAGCACGGCGCCGCGCAAGCGCCGCTGCACGACCTCCTCACCACCGCAGTGAAGACCGGGGCCCGCCTCGCCATCTGGCTCTCGACCCGGATCTGAGCGCCGCTTGACCGACGCGGCGGCACGGCTTCCCCTTCCCGATCTCCTGCCGCTCGCCGAGCGCGCGCTCGCCGCGGCGGATGCCGTGGTCGCGACGGCGAAGCAGCGGCTTTCCGAAGCGCTGTCCACCGACGGCGCGCTCGATGCCGGGAAGCTGGAGGCGCGCCAGTTCGCGGCGCACGGTTTCGCCTGGATGGCGACCTATGCGACGGCGCTGCGTGAGCTGCTGGATTGGGCGCGACGCCTCGATACGACACAGCGTCTCGGCGAGATCGAGGCGCTGACCCTGCAGATGGGGTTTGGCGAATATCTGGCGCAACTCCAGGGCGGCATCGCGCTCTCCCAGGGCGAGATCGCGCGGCCGGCCGATCTCGGCCTCGAGGAGGCGGATCTGGCGCCGCTGCACCGGCCGGAGGCGGCGCGCCTCATCCGCCACGGCAACAGCGAGGCGGCGCGCACGCGGCTCGGCGCCCTCGTCGCCGACGCCCTCGAGGGCGGCAGCTTCGGCGCTCTCGCCGTCGACGACCCGACGCTCGATCTCGTCCGCGATCAGTTCCGCCGCTTCGGCGCCGAGCGCGTGGCGCCCTTCTGCCACCAGTGGCATCTGGACGATGCGCTGATCCCGATCGAGGTGATCGAGGAGATGGCGGAGCTCGGCGTCTTCGGCCTGACGGTGCCGGAGGAATGGGGCGGCCACGGGCTCGGCAAGCTCGCCATGTGCATCGTCTCCGAGGAGCTCTCCCGCGCCTATATCGGCGTGGGCTCGCTGGGAACCCGCTCGGAGATCGCCGCCGAGCTGATCCGCGCCGGCGGCACCGAGGAGCAGAAGCGGCGCTTCCTGCAGCGCATCGCCGGCGGCGAGATCCTCCCCACCGCCGCCTTCACCGAGCCCGATACCGGCTCCGATCTCGCCAGCCTGAAGACGCGCGCCGTCCGCGAGGGCGAGCGCTACCGCGTCCATGGCGCCAAGACCTGGATGACCCATGGCGGCCGCTCGGATCTGATGACGCTGCTGGTGCGCACCGATCCCAACGAGCGCGGCTACCGCGGCCTCAGCATGCTGCTGGCGGAAAAGCCGCGCGGCACGGCGGAGGATCCCTTCCCCGCCGCCGGCATGACCGGCAGCGAGATTCCCGTGCTGGGCTATCGCGGCATGAAGGAATACGAGGTCGCCTTCGACGGCTTCGCGGTGCCGGCGGAGAGCCTGCTGGGCGGCATCGAGGGCCAGGGCTTCAAGCAGCTGATGGCGACCTTCGAGAGCGCCCGCATCCAGACCGCGTCGCGCGCGGTGGGCGTGGCGCAGAACGCCCTCGAGCTGGGGCTGCGCTATGCCCTCGACCGCAAGCAGTTCGGCAAGGCGATCCACGCCTTCCCGCGCGTTCACGGCAAGCTCGCCTGGATGGCGGTCGAGACCATGATCGCGCGGCAGCTCACCTACTTCGCCGCGCGCCAGAAGGACAGCGGCCGGCGCTGCGACATCGATGCCGGCATGGCGAAGCTGCTCGCCGCGCGGACCGCCTGGGCGAATGCCGACAACGCGCTGCAGATCCATGGCGGCAACGGCTATGCGATGGAATACGCGATCTCCCGCGTGCTCTGCGACGCGCGCATCCTCAACATCTTCGAGGGCGCAGCGGAAATTCAGGCGCAGGTGATCGCGCGCCGCCTGCTGGAGCCGGGCGTAAACTGATTTACCAATGAGGCGGTGACAGGTCCGTCCCCCGCGCCTAAAGTCGCGCGATGGCCGAACAACTGCACCCCATCGATCGCCTCTTC
>DATKPX010000280.1:0-8944 GCA_035523855.1 Allostellaceae bacterium | reverse complement strand
CGCGCCGTCCACCGATACCCGGCCTTCCTCCACGAGATGCTTCAGGCGGGTGCGCGAGAGATCGTCGAAGCGGCGCGCCAGCATCCGATCCAGGCGCTCGCCGGCCTCGGCGGCCTCCACGGTCGCGCTCAGCCGGCGCTCGCTCGCCGCCATTTCCTCCGCGGGCTTCGGATCGGATGTCATGCGCTCGGAGAGTGAACCCTAAGCATGCGTGCCCTCAAGGTCCTGATCGTGGTGATGGGCGTCATGCTGATCGCGGGCGTCGGCGTCGTCATCGTCACCATCATGACCCGCCTCACCCAGAAGCCGGCGGCCTCGCTGCCGGCGGCGGCCGAGGCCCGTCCGGTGCCGTTCGGAAGCGCCACCATCGCTCTGCCGGCAGGCGCCCGCGTCATCGAGATGCAGAGCGCCGGCCGGCGCCTGGCGCTGCATCTGCGCCGCGCCGACGGCAGCGAGGCGCTGATCATCCTCGACCCCGATACCGGCACCGCGCTCGGGACGATAGAGTTGAAGCCAGAGAACTGAGGAGACCGGCGATGGACTTTCGCAGCGACAACGTGACCGGCGTCTCGCCAGAGATCCTGGCGGCGCTGGCGGCGGCCAATGCCGGCACCGCCGCCTCCTACGGCGCCGACGCCATCACCGAGCGGCTGCAGCGGCGCCTCGCCGAGCTCTTCGAGCACGAGGTCACGGTCTTCCCGGTGGCGACGGGGACGGCGGCGAATGCCCTGGCGCTCGCCACGCTGACGCCGCCCTATGGGGTGATCTACGGCCACGGCGAGGCCCACTTCCACGTCGACGAATGCGGCGCGCCCGAATTCTATACCGGCGGCGCGAAGCTGACGGTGCTGGGCGGCGACCACGCCAAGATCACGCCGGCGGCGCTGTCGGCGGCGGTCACCGGCAAGGGCGTCGTCCATCACTCCCAGCCGGCCACCGTCAGCCTCACCCAGGCGACCGAGGCCGGTGCGGTCTACAAGGCGGAAGAGATCGCCGCCATCGCCGAGGTGTGCCGCCGGCACGGCCTCGCCTTCCACATGGACGGCGCCCGCTTTGCCAATGCCGTCGCCGCCCTCAACGCCTCGCCCGCCGACCTCACCTGGCGGGCGGGCGTCGAGGCGCTCTCCTTCGGCGCCACCAAGAACGGCGCCATGGCGGCGGAGGCGGTGGTCTTCTTCGATCCGAAGAAAGCCGGCGATTTCGCCTTCCGCCGCAAGCGCGGCGGCCACCTCTTCTCCAAGATGCGCTTCCTCTCCGCCCAGCTCGACGCCTACCTCGGCGACGATCTCTGGCTGCGCAACGCCCGCCACGCCAACCGCATGGCAGCGCGGCTGGCGGAGGGGCTCGCCGGCCTGCCGGGCGTCCGCCTGCGCCATCCCGTGGAGGCGAACGAGGTCTTCGCGGAGCTGCCGGAGCCCGTCATTCGCGGACTTTTCGACTTGGGCTTCCGCTTCCACCGCTGGACCGGCGAGACCGATACCTGCGTCCGCCTGGTCACCGCCTTCGACACCGCGCCGGCGGCGGTGGACGATCTCTTGACCGCCGCGCGGCGTCTCGCCGGCTCCCGGCCCGCCTGAGCGGCCCGCCGGCGGCGGCGATTCGAGCGCGCGAGCGGCCGTCGGCGAGCAAATTTTTTCGCCGGCGCGCGTCCGATTTTTCATTCTCGGTTAACCACGGTCGCTCGGATCGCGCGACCGCCGCGCGCGCGACGCACTCGGAGCCGATGCAGGAAGTGCCCAATCTATCGACGTTTCCTGCACTCCTCTGGCGGCGCGCCACGGCGCCCGCCGGTGCTCGCGGCGCGCGCTCGGCGGCTGGCGCCGGCGCTCGTGGCGTCTCGTGCCCGCCACAACGCCGAAGATTCTTCCGAGCAGGCCAAAGAAATACTTGCATCGCAGGGAATTGCGTTTATGTATCCACTCCGCGACGCAATTCGCACGTGCCTATGGCCCATCGTGGTTATGCAACGACGTAACGCGTCCTTTTTGGCAGAGCCGGTCATCGTGGGCCGGTCCCGAGAGGGAGGTCGATATGGTTGCAATCCGACGCAGGGCCGCAGCGCCCTGGATTGAAGCCAAGTACAGGCTTGTCAGGGTAGCTCGCGGCAGCGGTCGCCGCGCTTCCGTAGAACCGAGTAGTCCGAACTGAGCGACGTGTCCGTCGAGGCGGGGCCTCCCGTGCTCGCACCGGCAAGTTTCTCCGTCGTCCCGCGCCGCCAGGCCGGGGCACCAGGAGGACGCGTCGTTCGCCAGGCCCGCTCTGCCGCGCCCGCGGCCAGACGTCGCCTGGACTGGACGGCAGTCCTCACCTTCGCGTGGGAAGGACTTCAGGCATGAACGAAAGAATCGCACGTTTCCTCGCTGACCGACGACCCGAGAGCCCTTGCCTCGTGATGGATCTCGACGTCGTCGCCGAGAATTATGAGCTGCTGCGGCGCTACCTGCCGCTGGCCAAGATCTTCTACGCCGTGAAGGCCAATCCCGCCGACGAGATCCTTTCCATGCTGCGCGAGATGGGCTCGAGCTTCGACGTGGCCAGCCGCGGCGAGGTGGAGCTGGTGCTCGACAAGGGCATCGGCGCCGATCGCGTCTCCTTCGGCAACACCATCAAGAAAGAGCGCGACATCGCCTTCGCGTACGAGCGCGGCGTGCGGCTCTTCGCCCTCGACAGCGAGGTGGAGCTCGAGAAGATCGCCCGCGCGGCGCCGGGCTCGCGGGTCTTCTGCCGCATCCTGGTGGAGTGTGCCGGCGCCGAGTGGCCGCTCTCGCGCAAGTTCGGCTGCGCGCCGGAGATGGCGGTGGACCTCCTGCGCAAGGCGCGCGATCTCGGGCTGCAGCCCTATGGCGTCTCCTTCCATGTGGGCTCGCAGCAGACCGACCTCAGCCAGTGGGACACCGCGATCGGCCGCGCCGCCAGCATGTTCTCGGCGCTCGCCCAGTGCGACATCAACCTGAAGATGGTCAATATCGGCGGCGGCTTTCCCGCGCATTACCGCGGCGAGGTGCCGGAGATCCAGCACTACGCCAACGCGGTCATGGCGGCGATCACCCGCTACTTCGGCAACGATCTCCCGGAGATCGTGGTCGAGCCCGGCCGCTCCATCGTCGGCGACGCCGGCATCATCCAGAGCGAGGTGGTGCTGATCTCCCGCAAGTCGGCGGGCGACGAGAAGCGCTGGGTCTATCTCGATGTCGGCAAGTTCAACGGCCTTGCCGAGACCATGGACGAGAGCATCAAGTATCGGATCAAGACGCCCGCCGACGGCGGCGCCACCGGCCCGATCGTGCTCGCCGGTCCCACCTGCGACAGCGCCGACATCCTCTACGAGAAGACCGAGTACCAGCTGCCGCTCGACCTCAAGGTCGGCGACAAGGTGCAGATCCTCTCGACCGGCGCCTACACCTCCATGTACTCGTCGGTGGGCTTCAACGGCTTCGCGCCGCTCAAGACCTACTGCATCAAGTCGGAGGGAAGGCCCCAGGCCGCGGCAGCGCGACGAGCTCGGAAAGCAACTTCTGCCGGATCGCCGCGGCGAAGCCTCGGTAATCCGCCACCTGCATGACGAAGGCGCCGGGGCCGCCGATCACGTTCATATCGTAGTACTGATCCACCCACGGCTCCTCGTGGAGGATCGTGAGGCCGTTGATCGTGATGCCCTGGGCCGTCAAAGCATCACGCGTCTCCGGCACGGGTGGCCCGACATTGGCCATGCCGTCGCCGGAGACGTCGATCACCTGCCGCGCCGCCTGATCCGGCAGCCGCTTCAGCGCCGCCCCCGAGGCCAGCAAGGCATTGCCGATCGCGGTGAGGCCGTGCGAGGTCCGCCTGGTCTCGCGCACCTTGCGGGCGAAGCTCCGGGCGGAGTCCGCGTCGCTGACGCGGGTCCAGTCCACCGTCACCACCTGCAGCTCCGGGTCCGACCACTCCATCACCAGCACGTCGATCGCGTGATGGCTGCCGTTCTGCACCGCGGAGGCCAGCGCGTCGCTCTCGAAGGCCTCGGCGATGCCGTCGCGCTGCAGCGCGTATTCCTCCTCGGTAACGCTCTCCGAGACGTCGAGGGCAAGGACGAGCGCGACGTCGACGGTCTCGGCGCGGGCGAGATGCGGCACGGCCAGCGAGAGCACCGCCGCCAGCAGGGCGATGGGGAGCTTCATGGGCGGCAGTCTCGATCGCAAAGCCGGCAAAAGGAAGGCGGCGGCCCGTGACGACGACGGTATGCCCGGCATCATTTGATTTTCCCCGGGGAGTGGAGTAGCAACTCCGCCCCATGGCGACCCGGACACGAGTCGAGCGGTCGCCGGCGCACAAGGAGACATCCGATGCCGACGACGAGGATCGCCCTGATCGGTCTCTTGACCCTGGCGGGCGCGAGCTTGGCGGTGCCGCTCCACGCCCAGACCAAGGAGCCGCCGAGCTGCGCGGCGATCAAGTTCCGCCCGGTGCCCTCGGGCATGAACGACGGCGAGCAGGATGCCGGCCTCTACAAGTCGCGCTTCGGCCGCATCGAGCTCAAGGCGACGGTGAAGACCGGCGAGCCGCAGGACTACTTCGTCGAGGTGGACGGCAAGCAGCCGACCGCCGCGGCGACGCCGCCGGCGAGCCTTGCAAGCTGCGCCCAGAGCAAGAAGCTGCCAGCCCCCGCGGCGGCCGCCGGCGCCTGCACCGGCGACGGTTTCATGGTGGTGGTGGTGCATGCCGGCAAGGACCGGCTGGTCGGTCTCTACGGCCGCCAGGGCAAGTCCTGGCACTTCTGCCGCGCCGGCAGCGCCTGAACGGCTGGCGTCGGCGTCCTATCGGGTCGTCGGCACCGCGGCGGTGTGGGAGAAGCGCGTCGGCGTGACGTTGAGGGCGCGGGCGTAGAGCGCGGGATCGCGCAGTAGCTGCTCCGCCAGCTTCAGGTCGGCGACCCGGTCGACCCGCTGCGCCGGGCAGCTGTCGCGCAGCGTCTTCCAGCCCTGCTCGTCGAGCGCCGAGCGCGGGCTGGCCGCAAGCCCGGTGCCGAGGGTGGTGCCGACTTCCATCGCGTGGCTGAAGCTGGCCTGGTCCTCGCCGAGATCGGCGGTGCATAGGGTCGGCACCACGCCGTGCTCGTGGATGGTATAGCCCTCCGGCGACAGCAGCTTGGCCCAGGTGACGGTGAGCTCGCCGTCATTGACCAGCTCCAGCACCGTCTGCACCGTGCCCTTGCCGAAGGAGGAGGTGCCGATCACCACCGCGCGGCCGCGGTCCTGCAGCGCGGCGGCGACGATCTCCGAGGCCGAGGCGGAGCCGCCGTTCACCAGCACCGTCATCGGGATGCCGTCGGTCAGGTGGCTGGGCTCGGCGAAGAACTGCTTGCGGCTTTCCGGCAGCCGGCCGGCGGTGGAGACCACCAGGCCCTCCGACAGGAAGACGTTGGCGACGCTGATCGACTGGTCGAGGAGGCCGCCGGGGTTGTCGCGGAGATCAAGCACGATGCCCGCGGGCGGGCCGCCGATCTCGTGCTCCGCCTTGCCGAAGGCCTCGACCAGCTGGTCCGCCGTCTCCTGGTTGAAGCTGGAGATGCGGAAGATCGCGATGCGGCCCTCGCGCTGGACCGTCACCGTCGGCAGCACGATATGGGCGCGGCTCACCGCGACGTTGCGCGGCTCCGTGGCGCTGTCGCGCATGATGGCGATGGTCACCCGGCTGCCGGCCGGGCCGCGCAGGCGCTGCACCACCTGCTCGCGGGTGAGGGTCGAGGTGGGGGTGCCGTCGATGCCGACGATCTTGTCGTTGGCCTTGATGCCGGCCTGCTCCGCCGGGCCGCCGGGCAGCACCGAGACGATGCGGACCTCGGTCTCCTCGGCATCGAGGGTGACGCCGATGCCGTCGAAGCCGTTGCGCTCCGCGCGCTGGTCGCGCGCGGTCTCCGGCGTCGAATAGCGGGAGAAGCGGTCGAGGGTGCCGACCGCGCCGTCGAAGACGGCCTTGTCGAGCTGGTCCTCGCTGGCGGAGGCAAGCTTGGGCGAGGCCTGGCGCGCGGTCTCCAGCGCGGCGGCGGTGACGCCGCCCCAGCCCCAGTTGTCGGCGGCGGGCGGCGCCTCGTAGCGGCCGATCACCGCGGCGTCCTTCATCAGCACCACCGCATCGCCCCGGCGCTCCACCGAGATCGCGGGATCGAGCATCGACAGGCGGCCGAGACCGGCCAGCCCCAGCCGCTCGGCGGTGGTGCTCTCGATGTAATAATGAGAAATCCGCTCGTAGCCCTCGGAGAACAGCTCGTGGCGGTCGATCGGGCCGTCCTGCCCGGGGCCGACGGCGGCGACGCAGCTGGTCAGCAGCAGCGCCAGCAGCGGCCCGGCCAGGGAGCGCAGGGAGAAGCGGCTCAGCTTTTCAGTCGGAGCGCCCATTGCAATCCGATCAGAGCGCCCTTGATGCGCGGCAGCGCCAGGACGGCCAGGGCAACAGTGAAGGGGATCCACAGCATCAGTTGCAGGCTCGTGGGCGGATGATAGAGCACTTCCAGCAGCAGCACCGCCGGCACCACGATATGGCCAATGATCAAGATGGTGAAGTAGGCAGGTGCATCGTCCGCACGATATTGCAGCAGATTCTCGCTGCACTGCGAGCAGATCGACTGCTGCTTCACGTAACCGCGATAGAGCGGACCGAGGCCGCAGGCGGGGCAGCGTTGCGCGAGGCCGCGCCGCATGCCGAGGGACCAGGGCGCCGGCTCGGCAGGGGCCGGTGCGGGGGCGTCGCGAAGCTGGAGGGGCATGGTTTGGGTCAAGCGACGCTTAGAGTGCGTCCGCCGTGGTTAAGACTTTCTTGAGATAGCGCGTCACCGGCGTTTTGGGTAGCGGCGAGAGCGGGGGGCAGGGCTGCGCCCCGGCCGCCCCTCGCGGGGCGGTTTCCGCCCGGGCCCCGATTCCTCAACCAGAGAGAACAGCAGGCTGCCGGTGACCGCGTTGGCCTCGGCGAGCTTGACCCGGAGGTGATCGCCGAGGCTGAAGCTCTGGCCGCTGCGGCGGCCGACCAGCCGGTGATGCGCCTCGTCGTGGACATAGAAGTCGTCGCCGAGGCCGCGCATGGGGATGAGGCCGTCGGCGCCGGTCTCGTCCAGGGTGACGAAGAGCCCGGCGCGGGTGACGCCGTTGACCCGGCCCTCGAAGACGGCGCCGACGCGGTCGGCAAGGAAGAGCGCGGCATAGCGGGAGAGCGCGTCGCGCTCGGCCGCCGCCGCCCGCCGCTCAGTGTCGGAGATGTGCGTGCCCAGCTCGGCGAACTCCTGCGGATCGACCGGCGGCAGCCCGCCCTCGCCGAGCTTGAGGCCGGCGATCAGGGCGCGGTGGACGAGGGTGTCGGAGTAGCGCCGGATCGGCGAGGTGAAATGCGCGTAGCGCCGGAGCGCCAGGCCGAAATGGCCGAGATTCTCCGGCGAGTAGACCGCCTGCGACTGGCTGCGCAGCACCAGTTGGTTGACCATCGCCGCGTAGGGCGTGTCCTTGGCATGGCGCAGCACCGCGTTGAAGTGCTGCGGCCGGATCACCTGGCCCTTGGCGAGCGCCAAGCCGGGGATCTCGATCCCGCGCAGGAACTCCCGGAGCGCCACCAGCTTCGCCGGGTCGGGCGCGTCATGGACGCGGTACATGCAGGGCTGGCGCAGCTTCTCCAGCGTCTCGGCGGCAGCGACATTGGCGAGGATCATCAGCTCCTCGATCAGCTTGTGGCTGTCGAGGCGGGCGCGCGGCTCGATGCGCGCCACCTTGCCGCTCTCGTCCAGCACCACCTTGCGCTCGGGCAGGTCGAGGTCGAGGGCGCCGCGCTTCTGGCGGGCCTTGTCGAGGAGCCGGAAGACCTCGTAGAGCGGGCGGATGACGCGGTCGAGAAGCGGGCCGGTTACGTCGTCGGGGCGCCCGTCCTGGGCCGCCTGCACCTGCTCGTAGGTGAGGCGCGCCGCCGAGCGCATCAGGCCGCGGACGAAGCGGTGCTCGATCAGCTTGCCATTGCCGTCGATGACGAGATGGGCCGCGACGCAGGCGCGCTCCACCTTGGGCTTCAGCGAGCAGAGCTCGTTGGAGAGCGCTTCCGGCAGCATCGGCACCACGCGGTCGGGGAAATAGGCGGAGTTGCCGCGGCGCCGGGCGGCGCGGTCGAGATCGCTGCCCGGCCGCACGTACCAGGCGACGTCGGCGATCGCCACCACCGCGTGCCAGAAGCCCTGGCGCTCCGGATGCGGCTCGGCGAAGACCGCGTCGTCGAAGTCGCGGGCATCGGCGCCGTCGATGGTGACCAGCGGGATTTGCCGCAGATCGGCGCGGCCGGCGAGGCCGACCGGCTCGGCGGCCTCCGCCTCGGCGATCGCGCCCTGGGGAAACTCCATGGGAATGCCGTGATCGGTGATGGCGATCAGGCTCACCGCGCGCGGCGCGTTGCTGTCGCCGATGCGCTCGATGACGCGTGCCTCCGGCAGGCCCAGGCGGCGGCCCGGCATCGCCTCGCAGAGCACGATCTCGCCATCCTCGGCGCCCTTGGCATGGGCGAGGGAGATGCGGAACTCGGTCTTGACGCGGCGGTCGGTGGGCTCGAGGCGCCCGCCGTCATGGATCTTGCGGTAGATGCCGAGCACGCGGTCGGGCGTCGCCGCCAGGGTGCGGATGATCCGCGCCTCGTAGCCGCCGTCATCCTGGCGCTTGAGCTCGGCCAGCGCCCGCTCGCCGACCGCCAGCGCGCTCGCGGCCTTCTCCGAGACGATGAGGATGCCGGGCGGCGGCGTGTCCGCCTTCCAGTCGACGGGCTTGGCGATCATCTCGCCGTCGAGGTCGAGGCCGACGGCCTCGATGACTGAGACGCGCGGCAGCGTGCCCTCGGCCTTGAAGCGGCGCTTGCCGGTGCGGTCGACGGAGCTCGATCGCTGGATCTCGCGGACGATCGCCTTCAAGGCCAGACGATCGGCGGGCGCCACCTTGAAGGCGCGCAC
>DATKPX010000279.1:0-3323 GCA_035523855.1 Allostellaceae bacterium | reverse complement strand
CACCCGCTATCACCGCATGCGCGGCGGCGATGTGCTGTGGCAGCCCGGCACCGACCACGCCGGCATCGCCACGCAGATGGTGGTCGAGCGGCAGTTGGAGGCCGAGGGCCGCAAGCGCCAGGACCTGACCCGCGAGGGCTTCATCGCCCGGGTGTGGAAATGGAAGGAGGAGTCCGGTTCCACCATCACCCGCCAGTTGCGCCGCCTCGGCGCGTCGTGCGACTGGTCGCGCGAGCGCTTCACCATGGACGAGGGCCTTTCCGCCGCGGTGCGCAAGGTGTTCGTCGATCTCTACAAGCAGGGCCTGATCTACCGCGACAAGCGGCTGGTCAACTGGGATCCGAAGCTGCACACCGGCATTTCCGACCTGGAGGTCGAGGCGCGCGAGGTGAAGGGCCATCTCTGGCACTTCAAATATCCGCTCGAGGGCGAGAGCGGCCGCTTCGTCACCGTCGCCACGACGCGCCCGGAAACCATGCTCGGCGATACCGGCGTCGCCGTGCATCCCGACGACGAGCGCTACAAGGACCTGGTCGGCAAGCATGTCGTCCTGCCGCTGGTCGGCCGGCGCATTCCCATCGTCGCCGACGCCTACGCCGATCCGGCGACCGGCTCCGGCGCGGTGAAGATCACCCCGGCGCACGACTTCAACGATTTCGAGGTCGGCCGCCGCCACGGCCTGCCGGCGATCGAGGTGATGGACGCCGACGCGCACATGAACCAGGACGTGCCGGAGCCGTTCCGCGGCCTGGACCGCTATGCGGCGCGCAAGCTGGTGGTGGCCGAACTCGACCGGCTCGGCCTGGTGGAGAAGATCGAGCCGCACACCCACACCGTGCCGCACGGCGACCGCTCCGGCGTCGCCATCGAGCCGCGGCTGTCCGATCAATGGTACGTCGACGCCAGGAAGCTGGCGCAGCCGGCGATCGCGGCGGTCGAGCGCGGCGAGACGCGCTTCGTGCCGCGGCAGTGGGAGAAGACCTACTTCGAGTGGATGCGCAACATCCAGCCCTGGAACATCTCGCGCCAGCTCTGGTGGGGGCACCAGATCCCGGCCTGGTACGCGCCCGACGGCCGCGTCTTCGTCGAGCTGAGCGAGGCGGCGGCGCAGGACGCGGCCAAGGTGCATTACGGCCACGACGTGCCGCTGACCCGCGACAGCGACGTGCTCGACACCTGGTTCTCTTCCGCGCTCTGGCCGTTCTCCACCCTCGGCTGGCCGGAAGCGACACCCGAGCTCGCGCGCTATTATCCGACCGACGTCCTCGTCACCGGCTTCGACATCATCTTCTTCTGGGTCGCGCGCATGATGATGATGGGGCTGCATTTCATGGGCGAGGTGCCGTTCCGCACCGTCTATGTGCATGCCCTGGTCCGCGACGAGAAGGGCCAGAAGATGTCGAAGAGCAAGGGCAACGTGCTCGATCCCCTGGCCTTCGTCGACAAGTTCGGCGCCGATGCGCTGCGCTTCACGCTCGCGGCGATGGCGGCGCAGGGCCGCGACGTGAAGCTCTCGGAAGCACGCGTCGAGGGCTATCGCAATTTCGCCACCAAGCTGTGGAACGCGGCGCGCTTCTGCGAGATGAACGTCTGCCGTCCCGTCGCCGGCTTCGATCCGGCGGCTTGCCGGCAGACCGTCAACAAATGGATCGTCGGCGAGCTGGCCAAGGCGACGGAGAAAGTGACGCTCGCCTTCGAGGCCTATCGCTTCAACGAAGCCGCCGGCGCCGGCTACCAGTTCGCCTGGAACACCTACTGCGACTGGTATCTCGAATTCATCAAGCCGCTGCTCGGCGGCCGCGACGAGCTGGCCAAGGAGGAGACGCGGGCGACCGCCGCCTGGGCGCTGGAGCAGATCCTGCATCTGCTGCATCCCTTCATGCCCTTCGTCACCGAGGAGCTGTGGCAGACCATCGGCGGCGCCAAACGCGAGACCCTGATGCTGGCGGCCTGGCCGGACCATGCGGCGCTGCCGATCGACGCCGCGGCCGGCGCCGAGCTCGACTGGGCGGTGCGGCTGATTTCGGCGATCCGCGCCGTGCGCGCCGAGATGAACGTGCCCGCGGCGGCGAAGATCGAGCTGCGCCTGCTCGGCGCCAACCACGAGAGCCGGCGGCGGCTCGAAGCCCATCGCGAGGCGATCGAGCGCATCGCCCGCATCGGCGGCGTCGCCACCGCGGGCGGCGTGCCGGACGGCTCGATCCAGGTGCCGCTCGACGAGGCGCTGATCGTGCTGCCGCTCGCCGGCGTCATCGACTTCGCGCGCGAGCGCGCCCGCCTGGCCCAGGAGCGCGACAAGCTGCAAGCCGAGATCGGCAAGATCGACGCCAAGCTGAACAACCCCGCTTTCGTCGCCAAGGCGCCGGAAGAGGTGGTCGAGGAGAATCGCGAGCGCCGCGTCGAGCTCGACGAGACGCTCGGCAAGCTCGTGCAGGCGCTGGAACGGCTGCGCGATGCATAGGAAGAAGCTCGCCGCCGCCGATCGTGCGCTGATCGAGGCGGCCAAGGACGTGATCACCCGGCACTACCAGGAAAACCGCCACCATATCGGCGCCGCGGTGCGCACCCGCTCGGGCCGGGTCTTCACCGCCGTGCATCTCGACACCTACGTCGGCCGCGCCTCGGTCTGCGCCGAGGCCATCGCCATCGGCAAGGCACTGTCCGAAGGCGCCAAGGACATCGACTGCATCGTCTCGGTGCGCCATCCGCGGCCGCGCGAGGCCAACCGGGAGATCCAGATCGTCTCGCCCTGCGGCATCTGCCGCGAGCTCCTGTCCGACTTCGCCCGCGACTGCACGGTGATCATCCCCGCCGCCGACGGGCCGGTGCGCGTGCCGATCGCCGATCTCCTGCCGAACAAATACGTCCGCCAGGCCTGACTCTAGAGTTCGCGGCCGATCGCCTGGTCGAGCGAGAGCCTGCCGCCGCCGCGTAGCGCGATGGCGAACATCAGAATGCCCCAGAGCAGCGGATATTCGATGCCGCCCTGGTTCCAGAAATAGCCCCTGGGCAGGTGCACGGCGAAGACGATCACCGCCATCTCGATGGCGATGGCGGCGGCCCAGAAGCGGGTCAGGAAGCCGACGGCGACGCCGATGGCGCCGAAGAATTCCAGCAGCGCGATCAACAGGCCGACGCCGGCGCCCCAGCCCATCTTGTCGAAGCCGGCCATGGTGCCGGAAAGGCCGCCGCCGCCGAACAGGCCGAGCAGCTTCTGGCAGCCGTGCGGCACCAGCACGGCGCCGGCGGCGAAGCGGACGAGCGGATAGACGAAGGGTGCGACCGCGTCATAGAACGGCCTGAGTCCGGGAATGAAAAGCTGC
>DATKPX010000278.1:0-6913 GCA_035523855.1 Allostellaceae bacterium | reverse complement strand
CTGGGAGACCGCCCATTTGATGAAGGAGTTCTCCGGCCGGAGATCGAGGATGTAGAACTTGTTGATCCAGGGCGGAATGATCAGCAGCGGATGCCGCTTCGCCGTCTCGGTCGCGGGCTGGTACTGGATGAGCTGGATCAGGTCGTTCTGGTAGACCACCTTGCCCGGCGTCACCGCGATGTTGACGCCGACCTTGAACTTGTCGAGGTCGGTCATCTTGATCATCAGCCGGCCCTTGCCGCGCTCGAGATCCCGCAGCAGGTTGTCGAGGCCCTTCACCAGATTCTCGCCGCCGCTCTCGATCGTGGCGCGCAAGACCTCGGGGTTGGTCAGCACGAAATTCGAGGGCGCGATCGCGTCGACGAACTGCCGCGTGTAGAAATCGACCTTCTTCGCCGTCTTGTCGTCGAGGCCGTCGACCTCTTTCACCGTCGACTGCATCCAGCGCGCGGTCAGCAGGTAGCTCTGCTTGATGTAGTCGAAGACCGCATTCTCGGTCCAGGCGCGGTCCTTGAAGCGGCGGTCGCCGGCGGGCGCCTCGATCACCGCCTCGCCGTCGCCGCCCAGCAGCCGGTGCGTGGTGGTCTGCCAGAGCTTGAGATAGTCCTGCCACAGCGAGAGCTGCGCCTGCACCAGGCGGCTCGGATCCGCCATCAGCCGCTGCGTCATCTCCATGAAGGCCTGGCCGAGGTTGAGGGGCGAGGCGAGGTCGACGCCGTTCGACTGCTGGCGCTGCAGGAACTCCAGCACCAGCCGCTGGCTGCGTTCGGCGATCTCGCCGAAGTCGCGCGCGAGTTGCACCGGATCGGGGATGTGGATCTCGGGAGAACCCGGCTCTTGACCGCGCTTTCCCGGTCCCGAACTATCGTTCATATGCCCTCGGAGGAATCTTGGTGACGCAGCCGGCCCGATTGAATACACCGATCTCATACACCGGCGGCATCCCCCGCGGCAGGCGCATTATGCTTAACGCGTGGCATAATATGTGGGGTGGCGCAAAGCCTCGACCAAGGGGCAGGTGAGCGACAGGGAAGGGCCTTAGGGAAAGCTTGGGGTAATGATGCAGGTGCGAAGGACGAGGGCGGCGCGCCGCCGGCATTGGCGCGCGCCGGGTGTTGCCCTGGGGCTGGCTCTGAGCCTCGCCGGCTGCTCCTACGTGCCCAACTGGGCGAGCCCGGTCGAGTGGTACCGCGGCGTGACCGGCGTCTCCAAGAACGACGATACCGGCCCGGAGCGCAACCAGCAGAATCTGGAGGAGGGCAGCAAGGAGCCCTACCCGAACCTCGCCTCGGTGCCGGCCATTCCCACCAACGCCTTGAGCGCGGCGGAGCGGGAGAAGCTGCGCAAGAGCCTCACCGCCGACCGCGAGAACGCCCAGTACCTGGAGAACAGCGACCAGTTCACGCCGACGCCGCCCAAGGCGACTGCGAGCGCGACCGCGCCGCGGCCCCTGGAGCAGCCGGCCGCCGACGCCGCGAAGCCGGCGCCGAGCCCGGAGCCCGTCGCCGCCGGCCCGGTCTCCCCCGCCGACGTCGCGCCGCAAGCCGGCCCCATCGCGCCCGCGCCCACGACCCCCGCCGAGACGGCAGCGGCGCCCGCCGAGACCGCAGTGGCGCCATCGCCGCCCGCCGCCGTCCCGGCGCCCGCCGAGCCTGCTCCGGCGGCCGAGCCTGCGGCGGCCGCTGCGCCGCCAGCCGCGCCGGCCCCGGCCGAGCCCGCGCTCGCGGCGGCCGCCGCCACGCCGCCGGCGGCGGCACCTGCTCCGCCGCCCAAGCCCAAGCCCGCGGCGCCGCAAGTCCGCGAGGCTCCGCCGGCGGAGTCGACGCTGGCGGCGCCGACGGTGAGCACCTTGCCGCAGGGCGAGACTCCAGGCTCGGTGCCGCCGACGCCGCCCGGCGTTCCCACCGCGAGCGACACGCCGCCGGCGCCGACCGCGGCCGCGATGGCTCCCGCGCCGGTGACCACGGCGGACGCCGCGCCGCGCACGCCGCCGGCGCAGCGCGTCCGCCCGGTCGCCGCCGCGCCGCCGCCGCCGGTGCTGGCGGCGGTGCCGACCGGCAAGATGAGTCTCGGCACCGTGGCATTCCAGGCCGACACGGTCACCCTCACCGAGGGCGGCAGCGAGCAGCTGCGCCAGGCCGTGCGCATGCGCGAGCAGAACGGCGGCGGCACGCTGCACGTGGTGGCTTTCACCCAGCTCGGCCCCGGCCGCGATCTCGCGACTCGTTCGATTGCCGGCTTCAACCTCGCGCTCGATCGCGCGCGCGCCGTCGGACTCGCGCTCACCCAGCTCGGCGTTCCCGCCAGCGCCGTCACCATCGGCGCCGGCCCGCCACCGGCGGATCGCCAGCCCGGCACCGCGGACATCTCGCTGGAACCGCGTTGACGGCGGTCGCCGCCAGCGCGCCGCGCCGCCACAAAACAGTCGAAACGCGATCGGGGCGGGGGTACAACAGGCGCCGCGCCGCGAGCGCGGCGTCATGCATCGCGAGTCGGTCGTGAAAGCACCTCTCAACATCGCCATCGCCGGTCTCGGCGTCGTCGGCTCCGGCACGCTGAAGCTGCTGCATCGCAATGCCGAGCTGCTGGCGAGCCGCGGCGGGCGACATCTGCGGGTGTGCGCGGTCTCCGCCCGCGATCAGCGGCGCGAGCGCGGCGTCGATCTCTCGGCGATCCGCTGGTATGCGGATCCGGTGGCGCTGGCGGCGGACGACAAGGCCGACGTGGTGGTGGAGCTGATCGGCGGCAGCGACGGCGTCGCGCTCGACGTCGTGCGCACCGCGCTCGGTCGCGGCAAGCATGTGGTGACCGCCAACAAGGCGCTGATGGCGCGGCACGGCACCGCGCTCGCCAAGCTCGCCGAGGAGAAGGGCGTCGCGCTCTTCTTCGAGGCGGCGGTGGCCGGCGGAATTCCCGTCATCAAGACGCTGCGCGAGGGTCTCGCCGCCAATCACGTGGCGCGCGTCTACGGCATCCTCAACGGCACCTGCAACTACATCCTCACCACCATGCGCGAGAGCGGGCGCGATTTCGCCGCCGTGCTGGCGGAGGCGCAGAAGCTCGGCTACGCGGAGGCGGATCCCAGCTTCGACATCGACGGCATCGACGCCGCTCACAAGCTCGCGATCCTGACCGCGGTCGCCTTCGGCACCGCGGTCGATTTCGCCGGCGTCTATGTCGAGGGCATCCGTCACATTTCCGCCCTCGATATCGAATATGCCGAGGAGCTGGGTTTCCGCATCAAGCTGCTGGGGCTGGCGCGGCCGACCGAGCACGGCATCGAGCAACGCGTGCATCCCTGCATGGTTCCGCGCACGACACCGATTGCTCACGTCGAGGGTGTCTTCAACGCGGTCATGGTGGAGGGTGATTTCGCCGGGCGCATCATGCTGGAAGGCCGCGGCGCCGGCGCGGAGCCGACCGCCTCGGCGGTTGTCGCCGATCTCCTCGACATCGCCAACGAGCGCCGCTCGCCGAGCTTCGCGGTGGCGGCCGCCGCGCTGCGCCCGGTCAAGGCGTCGCCGATGGATCGCCACCGCGGCGCCTATTATGTGCGGCTGATGGTGCGGGACGTGCCGGGCGTGATCGCCGATGTCGCCGCCGCACTCCGGGATCAGCAGGTCTCCATGGAAGCGATGATCCAGCGCGCGCGCTCGCCCGGCGAGGCGGTTCCGGTGGTGCTCACCACCCACGACACCGAGGAAGCGGCGATGCAGCGCGCGCTCCGGCACATCGGCGGGCTCGACACCGTGCTGGAGCCGCCGCGCATGATCCGCATCGAGACTCTGTGAAACGGAAAAATCCGGGAGGCACTATGAGCGACGAGGGATGGACCGACCGCAACCTGGCGCTGGAAGCGGTGCGCGTCACCGAGGCGGCGGCGCTCTCCGCCTCGCGCCTGATGGGGCGCGGCGACGAGAAGGCGGCGGATCAGGCCGCCGTCGACGCCATGCGCACCGCCCTCAACGGCCTTTCGATCGAGGGCACCGTCGTCATTGGCGAGGGTGAGCGCGACGAGGCGCCGATGCTCTTCATCGGCGAGAAGGTCGGTACCGGCAAGGGTCCCAAGATCGACATCGCCCTCGATCCCCTCGAGGGCACCACCATCACCGCCAAGGGCGGCCCCAACGCGCTCGCCGTCATCGCCATGGCGGAGGCCGGCGGCTTCCTCAACGCGCCCGACGTCTACATGGACAAGATCGCGATCGGCGGCGGCCTCGGCGAGGTGGTCGATCTCGACGAAACACCCGCCGCCAATCTCAAGAATCTGGCGAAGGCGAAGAAGGCCGAGGTGGCCGATCTCGTGGTCTGCATCCTCGACCGGCCGCGCCATGCCGAGCTCATCGCCAAGGTGCGCGAGGCGGGTGCGCGCATCATGCTGATCTCCGACGGCGACGTCAGCGGCGTGATCGCGACTTCGCGGCCGGCGAGCGGCATCGACATGTATGTGGGCTCCGGCGGCGCGCCCGAAGGCGTGCTGGCGGCGGCGGCGCTGCGCTGCATCGGCGGCCACATGCAGGGCCGCCTCCTTTTCCGCAACGACGACGAGCGCGGCCGCGCCAAGCGCATCGGCATCGCCGACCTCAATCGCAAATACGGACTCCTCGATCTCGCCAAGGGCGACGTGATGTTCGCCGCCACCGGCGTCACCAATGGCAGCATGCTGCAGGGCGTGCGCCGCTTCGCCGGCGGCGCGGTGACGCATTCCATGGTGATGCGCTCGCACAGCGGCACTGTCCGCGTCATCGAGGCGCAGCATAACTTCCAGCGGAAGACGCATTACGAGGCGTTCGTCCGCTGACTGTTTCTTCCCCCTCTCCCCAACGGGGAGAGGGAGGGGCGAGGGGGTGCGGGAGTGAAATCTGATATCGCCGGACTGGCGTGCGTTGCTGATACCCCCTCACCTGACCTCTCCCCGGAGGGGAGA
Organism: Allostellaceae bacterium; assembly: GCA_035523855.1. Taxonomy (GTDB): domain Bacteria; phylum Pseudomonadota; class Alphaproteobacteria; order ATCC43930; family CGMCC-115725; genus DASZHJ01. Next base: position 1,986 of record DATKPX010000278.1, on the reverse strand, counting down.
GGGAATTTGAGCGCGGTGGCCGGCAGTGGAAGGTAGCCTCGCAAACCCGGCCTTTCTCGGCGTCGAGCGCTCGCTCTGCGGCCGGCGCTGGCGCCAGCGCGGCGGCGACGATCGCGCCGGGCTGACCTTGGCGCAGCGCCTCGGCGTGCCGGAGATCCTGGGCAGCGTGCTGGCGGCGCGCGGCATCGAGGCGGAAGGCGCCGAGCGCTTCCTCAATCCGACGCTCCGCGACCAGCTGCCGGATCCCAGCAGCCTCATCGACATGGACCGCGCCATCGAGCGCCTGGTGCGCGCGGTGACGGCAGGCGAGCTCATCGCCATCTTCGGCGACTACGATGTCGATGGCGCCACCTCGGCGGCGCTGCTCCGGCGCTTCCTCGCGAGTGTCGGCGGCCGCGTCGTCGTCTACGTGCCGGACCGCATGAAGGAGGGCTACGGCCCCAACGCGCCAGCGCTGCTCAAGCTCAGATCCGAGGGCGTCTCGGTGGCGGTGACCACAGACTGCGGCATCACCGCCCATGCGCCGCTCGCGGCGGCGGCGGCGGCGGGGCTCGACGTCGTCGTCATCGACCATCACATCGGCGAGCCGGAGATCCCGCGCGCGGTGGCGGTGGTGGATCCCAACCGCCTCGACGAGGCGAGCCCGCATGGCGTGCTGGCGGCGGTGGGCGTCGCCTTCCTGCTGGCAGTCGGCATCAACCGCGCGCTGCGCCAGGCCGGCTGGTACGCGGAACGCGCGGAGCCGGACCTGACGCGGCTCCTCGACCTGGTGGCGCTCGGCACCATCTGCGACGTGGTGCCCTTGACCGGCGTCAATCGCGCGCTGGTGGCGCAGGGCCTCAAGGTGATGCGGAGCCTCGGCAACACCGGGATCGCCGCGCTCGCCGAGGTCGCCGGCATCGGCGAGCGGCTCGACGCCTATCACGCCGGCTTCATCCTGGGGCCGCGCGTCAATGCCGGCGGCCGCGTCGGCCGTGCCGATGCGGGGTCGCGGCTCCTCGCCACCGACGATGCCGGCGAGGCGAAGGCGCTGGCGCAGGCGCTCCACCAGTGGAACGCCGAGCGTCGCGACATCGAGGCGCGGGTGCTGGAGGAGGCGATCGAGGTGGTGGAGCGCGCGGGCTCCCACCTGCCGATCGCCTTCGGCGCCAGCGAGAGCTGGCATCCCGGCGTCATCGGCATCGTCGCCGGAAGATTGAAGGAGCGCTACAACCGCCCGGCCTGCGTGGTGGCGCTGGCGAGCGGCATCGGCAAGGGCTCCGGCCGTTCGATCGCCGGCTTCGCCCTCGGCGCCGCTGTCATCGCCGCGCGCCAGGCTGGGCTCCTGGTCAATGGCGGCGGCCACGCGATGGCGGCGGGCTTCACCGTCGCCGAGGAGCGGCTGCCGGCGCTCCGCGATTTCCTCGCGGCGCGCATCGCCGAGACCGCCGGGCCCGCCGGCCTGGTGCCGGAGCTCGGCCTCGACGGCATGCTGATGCCGGCGGCGGCGACGCCCGATTTCGTGACCCTGCTGGAGCGTCTCGCCCCCTTTGGCGCCGGCAATGCCGAGCCGCGCTTCGCCTTCCCCGCCGTCCGCGTGCTGAAGGCGGACGTCGTCGGCGACGCCCATATCCGCCTCGTCCTCGCCGAGCCCGCAAGCAACCAGCGCCTCAAGGCGATCGCCTTCCGCTGCCTCGACAGCGACATGGGCCGGGCATTCCTCAACGGCCGCGGCCAAGGCTTCCACCTCGCCGGCCACCTCCGCGCCGACACCTGGCAGGGAAGGAACGAGGTGCAGCTCCTGGTGGACGACGCCGCGCCGGCGTGAGCGGGGCAAGGCTGCGAGCCAGCGGGCCACAATGTAAGTGGCGTCCCCAGCGGGATTCGAACCCGCGTTACCGCCGTGAAAGGGCGATGTCCTAGGCCTCTAGACGATGGGGACGAGGCGCCGGAAGGGTCTAAAGGGGTGCCTTCGATAAATCAAGCGAAGGGGCCACCCGCCCGAGG
>DATKPX010000277.1:0-2530 GCA_035523855.1 Allostellaceae bacterium | reverse complement strand
GCCCTGCAGGATGTGGCTGTCGCCATAGAAGGCGTCGACCTCGCGGAGGATGAGCGCGTCAGGCGCCAAGATAGACCTCCCGCGTGCGCGGATCGCCGACGACCTCGCCGCGCGTCCCCTCGACGATCACCCGGCCGAAATGGAGGAGGGTGATGCGATCGGCGAAGTCGAGCGCCACGTCCATGTCGTGCTCGATCATGACGATGGTGACGTCGCGGGGGATCGCGCGCAGCAGCGCCTGCACGTCGCGGCGCTCGTCGGCGGAGAGGCCGGCGAAGGGCTCGTCCAGTAGCAGTACCTTTGGGCTCTGCGCCAGCGCCATGGCGATCTCGACGCGCCGCCGCTCGCCGTAAGAGGTCTCGGCGAGCGGCCGCTCCGCCATGCCCTCGAGGCCGACCTGGGCCAGCGCAGCGCGGGCGCGGCGGGCGAGATCCTGCTGACCGTCGAGGCGGACAAAGGGGTTCCAGCGCAGCGGCATCAGGCCGAGGAGGGCGAGCACCACGTTGCGCAGCAGCGTGTCGTGCGGGAAGAGGGTGATGATCTGATAGGTGCGGGCGAGACCGATATGAGCGCGAATGCGGATCGGCAGGCGGGTGATGTCGCGTCCCATGAGGCGCACGGAGCCGCGATCGGGGCGGAGGTCGCCGGTGATGAGGTTGAAGAGCGTGGTTTTGCCGGCGCCGTTCGGCCCGATGATGAGGCGCCGCTCGCCGGGTGCCACGGCGAGGCTCACCTCCGACGTGACGCGGAGGCCGCCGAAGGAGCGCGAGAGATTGTCGACCTCCAGCGCGCTCATCGGGGACCTCGGGGCCGGCTGGCGAGCGGCAGCGCTGCGTTGCGGGCCGCGAGGCCGCGGCGCGCCCGCTGCCAGAGCCGTGCGCTGCCCGGCACCAGCCCTTCCGGCATCAGCACGATGATGGCGACGAAGATCACGCCCAGCACCAGGTTCCAGCGCTCGATATAAGCGCTGGCGACGTTCTTCATCACCACGACGAGGGCGGCGCCGACCAGCGGGCCCAGCAGTGTCGCGCTGCCGCCGGCGATCACCATCAGCAGCGCCTCGGCCGAGGCCTGCAGCGCCAGCACCTGCGGGCTCACGAACTGGTTGTAGTAGCAGTAGAGCAGGCCGGCGACGCCGCTCCAGAAGCCGGAGAACAGGAAGGCGAGGAAGCGGATGCGCCAGACGTCGAAGCCGAGCGCGTTCATCCGCCGCGGCTGGTCGCGCGTTCCCAGCAGGCTCACGCCGAAGGGCGAGCTGACGAAGACCGCCATGGAGCCTACCGCGGCGAGGAACAGGAGCAGCGCCAGCACGTAGAAGGCGGCGGGCGTGGCGATGGCGACACCGAAGGGTGCCGGCCGCGCATCGAGGCGGAGGCCGTTGTCGCCGTTGGTGAGGCTGATCCAGCGATAGGCCATGCCCCAGAGGATCTGGCCGAGGGCGAGGGTGATCATCAGGAAGCCGATGCCGGTGGCGCGCAGCGCCAGCAGCGCGAAGATGGTGCTGGCCAGCAGCGTGAGGAGGATGGCGCCGAGCGCGCCCAGGAGCTGGCCTGCTCCCGCCGCCACCAGCCAGGCGACGGCATAGGCGGCGACGCCAAAGAGCCCCGCCTGGCCCAGCGAGACGAGGCCCGCATAGCCCACCAGCACGTTGAGACCGAGGGCGAAGATCGCATAGATCAGGACTTGGCTCGCGATGTTGACGTAGTAGGCGCTCTGGAGCCAGAGCGGCAGGCTCGCCAGCACCAGGATCGCCAGCGCCACGACAGCACGCCGGGTCATGGCACCTGCCGGCCGAAGAGGCCCTGGGGCCGGAGCACCAGCACCAGCAGCATCGGCAGGAAGAGGATGATGTAGGCCAGCTCCGGGAAGAAGGCCTGGCCGAAATTATAGAGGAAGCCGATGAGGTAGCTGCCGAGGAAGGCGCCCATCAGGCTGCCGGTGCCGCCGAGGATCACGACGATGAGCGCGAGCGGCAGCATGTCCGCATCGAGACCGGGATAGATCGAGAGGATCGGTCCGCCGATCACGCCGGCGAAGCCCGCGAGCCCGGCGCCGAGGCAGAAGCTGAGCGTGAAAAGGCGGGAGACGCGGATCCCCATCACGCGCGCGATCGGCGCGTCGTCGACCCCGGCGCGGATCATGGCGCCGAGCCGCGTGCGCTCCAGCATCACCCAGAGGCCGGCGGCGGCAACCACCGCGATCGCCATCACCGCCAGGCGATAGGCGGGGAAGACGATGCCGAGGATCGGCACCGTGCCGCGGAGCGCCGCCGGCGCCGGCGGCGAGATCGGATCGCCGGTCCAGATCATCAGGCAGAGATCGGCGATGATGAAGGAGAGGCCCAGGGTCAGCAGCACCTGCGGCAGCGCCTGGCCGGCGAGGCGGCGCAGCAGGAAGCGCTCGATGAGTCCTCCCACCGCCGCCATGACGAGGCCGCTCAAGAGCGCCGCCAGCCAGAAATCGAGGCCGAGCCTGAGGAAGCTCACGCCGATATAGGCGCCCAGCATGAAGAAGGAGCCGTGCGTCAGGT
>DATKPX010000276.1:0-10040 GCA_035523855.1 Allostellaceae bacterium | reverse complement strand
GAGCATGCGCGTGCCGAACTGCCCGACACCGGCGAGCGTCAGCGGGAATGGCGGCGCCTGGATCCGGAGCAGCGCCGCGTCGATGTCGCCGGCAACACCTTCGTCCACCTCGCCGATGAAGCGCAGCGTCAGGTGATAGTTGCCGGGATCGACCCAGCGCGCCTCGGGCACGCCGCTGCACATGAGCGAGATCCTGAGCTTGAGATCGGGCGGCAGGCCGATGCCGACGAAGAGGCGCAGCATGGGCGCAATCCCTCGCTTCGGCGCGCGCTCAGAGAAAGAGCGCAAGCACGCCGGTGTAGCCGTAGAGCCGGTCGTGGGCGATCTCGCCGTTGCCGAAGAAACCGGCGAGCGGGAAGTCGCCGAGCGTGCCGCGGATCGCCTGCAGCTCCTGGGAACCCGCGCCGAAGAGGCTGGGTCCGCGGGCAACGCAGCTGAAGTAGAGGCCGGCCTTGGGAACGCCGCCGGCGCGGCGCTTGAGCCCGTCCAGCATGCGCTGCAGATCCTCGCGCGCGGTGGCGGGATCGCGCCGGCAGAACAGGATGGGATCGCCCGGCGACACTTTCTCCGCCACCGCCAGCCATTGCCGCTCGGTGTCGATCGCCATCAGATTGCGCACGAGGTAGTCGCCGGTGTCGGAGCCGCGCACCGGCATGCCGGCGAAGATGCGGCCGGCAACGCGGCGCAGGTCGCGCGACAGCAGCTCGCCGATGTCCTCCTTGAACACCTCGAGCGCCGGGCGGTCGTCGATTGCCATCACGATATTCTCGTTCGCCTCGCTGATCTGGCGTATCGGCCCGATCGGCGAGCACCCCTGGCTGAGCGCGGTCACCACGGCGACGTCGGGCGCCAGCACGACGCCCGAGAGCCCGCCCTCGACGACGCGATCGGCGATCTGGCGGGGCGGGGCGCCTTGCGCGGCGGCGATGCCGCCCACCAGGAAGAGGCCGGCCTCGCCGCTTAGCGCGGCGAGCGTCTCGGTGGTGCGGGTGTCCCTGGGGTCGCCATGGACGATGCCCAGCACCGGCGTGGTGGCCGCGAACCAGTCGCGCGCCGAGGCCTGGAGCGCGCGCCCGCCGGCGATCTCCGGCCCGAAGACGCGGAACGCGCTCTCCGGCAGGCTCACGACCAGCGCGCTCACCGCGGCGCGCTCGAAATGCTCCTCAGCCGATCCGCAGACGCCGAGACCGATGGTGCCGACCCAATGCGGCACCCGCGTGCGCTCGCGCAGGAAAGTCAGCACGCTGCCGAGATGCTCGCCGATCTCGCTCGTCACGTAGAGGAACCCGAGGCTCGCGCCCTCCGGCACCGGCATCAGCGCGTCGGCGCAGGCCTTCGCCGCCTCGGCCCAGCCCTGGCCCTCGCCTTCGGCGGCACGGAAATGCGGCGTGCTCATGCCGGCCCCGTCTTGCCGAGGAGGCGCAGCACGTAGGGTCCGACCCGATCGACAATCACCTGCACGCCACGAGCATTGGGATGCAGCCCGTCGGGCTGATTGAGATCCTGCTGCAGCGCCACGCCGTCGAGGAAGAACGGGTAGAGCGGCAGGTGATGCGCTCGCGCGAGCTCGGGATAGATCGCATCGAAGTCGTCCCGATAATCCTTGCCCCAATTCGCCGGCGAGCGCATGCCGAGCAGCAGCACGGGCAGCTTGCGCTCCTCCAGCCGGGTCAGGATCGCGTCGAGATTGCCTTTCGCCTCGCCGGGATCGAGGCCGCGCAGCGCGTCGTTGGCGCCGAGTTCCACCAGCACCGCATCCACCTTGCCCGCGAGCGACCAGTCGAGACGCGCGAGGCCGCCGGCGGTGGTATCGCCGGAGACGCCGGCATTCACCACCTGCGCGTCGAGACCATGCCCCTTGAGCCAGGCCTGCAGGCGGACCGGAAAGGCATCCGCTTCCGGCAGGCCGTAGCCGGCGGTGAGGCTGTCGCCGAGGGCGACGATCCGGATCGGTGCCCCGGCCGCGCCCGCGGCGGGGCAGACAACCGGCAGCAGCCCAATTGCGGCTCCTAGCACGGCATTGACAAGGATTCGCCACAGTCCATAAGCACACTCTCGCGCCCGCCGTGACGCCGCGCCACGATTTCGGACACGCATGGTCAGCCCAGAAAGCACCGATATGATCCTGCTCAGAGATGTGCAGGTAACACTGACGAGCGCGGCCGGCGCCGTCAACGTGCTGCGCGGCGTGTCGCTTGCCGCGCGCGCCGGCGAGACGCTGAGCCTGATCGGCCCGTCCGGCTCCGGCAAGACGACATTGTTAATGACTGTTGCAGGTCTGGTGCGGCCGAGCGCCGGCGGGGTGGTCGTCGCCGGCCAGGATCTCGCTCGCCTCGACGAGGACGGCCTCGCGCGGTTCCGCCGCGACGCGGTCGGAATCGTGTTCCAGGCTTTCCATCTCGTGCCCACCATGACGGCGCTCGAGAACGTGGCGTTGCCGCTGGAATTCGCCGGGCGCCGCGACGCTTTCGCGGTGGCCGCCGCCTGCCTCGCCGATGTCGGCCTCGATCGTCGCCGCGATCATTATCCGGCGGAGCTTTCCGGCGGCGAGCAGCAGCGGGTGGCGCTGGCCCGCGCCTTCGCGGCAACGCCGAAGCTCATCCTCGCCGACGAGCCCACCGGCAATCTCGACGGCGCCACCGGAAAGCAGGTGATGGATCTCCTGTTCGGCCTCGCCGCCGAGCATGGCACCACGCTGCTGCTCATCACCCACGAGGCGGAGCTCGCGCGGCGCGCCCAGCGCATCGTCGAGCTGGCGGACGGCCGCATCGTCGAGGACAGCGCCCGCCCGCGCGCCGCGGCGGCGCGCTAGGCGGGCGGAGCAACGCGGGTGAATACCGTCGCGCTCGCCACCCGCCTGATGCGCCGCGAGCTGCGCGGCGGCCTCAAGGGCTTCCGCATCTTTCTCGCCTGCCTCGCCCTCGGCGTCGCCGTCATCGCCGGCGTGGGCTCGCTGGCCGCCGGGGTGCGCGCGGGGCTCGCGCGCGATGCCCGCGCCATGCTGGGCGGCGACGTCGAACTCAACCTGGTGCTGCGGCCGGCGAGCCCCGAGGAGCGCGCCTATCTCGACAGCGCCGGCACGGTGTCCGCGGTGACCGGCATGCGCGCGATGGCGCGCCGGGACGACGGCGGCAAGCGGAGCCTGGTCGAGCTCAAGGCGGTAGACGGCGCCTACCCGCTCGACGGCGCGGTGACGCTCGATCCGCCGATGAGCCTCGCCGCGGCGCTCGCCCGGCAGAACGGAATCTGGGGCGCGGTGGCGGCGCCGGCGCTGCTCGACCGGCTCGGCGCCAAGCCCGGCGACATCCTGCGCGTCGGCAATGCGCGTTTTCAGCTGCGCGCCGCGCTCACCCACGAGCCCGATGCGGCGACCGGCATCTTCATCCTGGGTCCGCGGCTGATGATCGCGACGCCGGCCTTGGCGGAGACCGGCCTGGTGATGACCGGCGCGCTCGTCAATTACGCCTACCGCGTCGCGCTGCCCGCCGGCACCGACATCGCGACATGGAGCAGCGCGGTCAGGCAGAAATTCCCCGATGCCGGCTGGCGGATCCGCGACCGCGCCAACGCGACACCGATGCTGCAGAACCTGCTCGATCGCGTCGGCCTGTTCCTGACGCTGGTCGGGCTGACGGCGCTGCTGGTGGGCGGCGTCGGCGTCGGCAATGCGGTCAGCGGCTACCTCGCCAGCCGCACGCTCTCGATCGCCATCTTCAAATCGGTCGGCGCTTCCGGATGGCTGGTGTTCCTCGTCTATCTTCTGCAGATCGCCGTGCTGGGCGCGCTCGGCATCGCCGTCGGGCTGCTGCTCGGTGGCGTCGCGCCGCTGGTTCTCGCGCAGATCCTGCCGGCGCAGCTGCCGGTGGCGCTGCGTTTCGGCTTCTATCCGCTGCCGCTGCTGATCGCCGCCGCCGCCGGCGTTCTCACCACCCTCGCCTTCGCCCTCGGCCCGCTGGCGGCGGCGCGCGGCGTGCCGCCGGGGCTGCTGTTCCGCGACGCGACCGCGCCGGTGCGCCGCGCCATCGGCCCCGGCTTCGCCCTGGCGCAGGGGCTGGTGGCGCTGCTGCTGGCGACGCTCGTTGTGCTCACCACCGTCGACCGCGCGCTCGCTTTCTGGTCGGTGCTGGGGGCACTCGCTGCGCTCGCGGTCTTCCGCCTCGCCGGCGCGGCGACGATCGCCGCGGTGCGACGGATCGGCCGGCCGCGCCATCCGCATCTTCGGCTGGCGCTGGCGAGCCTCGGCCGGCGCGGCACCAACACCGCGAGCGTAATCGCCTCGCTGGGCCTTGGCCTCACCGTGCTGGTGGCGCTGGCGCTGGTGCAGGGCAACATCGCGATGACCCTCGACAGCGAGCTGCCGCAGCGCGCGCCCTCGTTCTTCTTCATCGACATCCAGCCGAACGAGATCGCCGGCTTCGACGCGCTGCTGGCGCAATTCCCCGAGGTGAGCGACGTCGAACGAGTGCCGAGCCTGCGCGGCCGCCTGACCGCCCTCAACGGCACGCCGGTGGAGGAGGCCCCTGTGGCGCCGGAGGCACAATGGGCGATCCGCAGCGAGCGCGGCCTCACCTATTCGGCGGCGCTGCCGGCAGGATCGCGGCTGGTCGCGGGCAAGTGGTGGGCGCGCGACTATCAGGGTCCGCCGCTGGTCTCCTTTGACGCGCAGCTCGCCCATGGCATGGGGCTTGGCATCGGCGATACTCTCACCGTCAACGTGCTGGGCCGCGAGGTGACAGCCGAGATCGCCAATCTGCGGTCGATCGACTGGACCTCGCTCGGCATCAATTTCGCCATGGTGTTCTCGCCCGGCACTTTCGCCGGCGCGCCAGAGACCGACATCGCCATCGCCCGCGTGCCGTCCGCGCGGGAGACCGCCCTCGAGACCGCGGTCACCGACCGTTTTCCCAACGTCTCCGCCATCCCGGTGAAGGATGCGCTACAGGCGGTGAGCCAGATCGTCGCCGCGGTGGCGGGCGCGCTGCGCGCGACAGCGGCGATCGCGCTCGGCGCGGCGGCGCTGGTGCTGGCGGGGGCGCTTGCCGCCTCCCGCCGCCAGCGGCTCTACGAGGCGGTGGTGCTGAAGGTGCTGGGTGCCACCAGGCGTGACCTGACCGCCGCCTTCCTGCTGGAGTACGGGCTGCTGGCAGCGCTGGCGGCGCTCATCGCCGCGGCGATCGGCACCCTCGCCGCCTATCTGATCCTGACCCGCGTCATGCATACGGGCTGGGTCTTCCTGCCCGAGGCGGTCCTGGCCTCCGCCGGGGTGGCGCTGCTGCTCACCCTCCTCCTGGGCTATGCCGGCACCTGGCGTGCGCTTGGCGCTTCGGCCGCCCCCTATCTCCGCAACGAATAAGGGATTTTCCCCCTGTCAGGCGGTCATTGAAGTTTCCACCTCCTGTGCCAATATCTGCCCCAGGCAATACAACCCCCAAAAAGGGGGCCAACAGAGAGGATTTCATGGCCCAGGATTGGCAAACCCGCGCAACGGCACGTCCCGCGCAGTGGGCCGACATCGATGTCGGCCTGCGCCAGTACATGCTGCGCGTCTACAACTACATGGGCGCGGGCTTGGCGCTGACCGGCGTCGTGGCCTACATCGCCGCGGCGAGCGGCTTCTATCAGGCGATCTACCGCACGCCGCTGTTCTGGCTATTGGTGATCGCCCCGCTTGGCCTGGTGCTGCTGCTCGGCTTCCGCATCCAGAGCATGAGCCTGGGTTCGGCGCAGGCGAGCTTCTGGGCCTATGCGGGCCTGATGGGCGTCTCCCTCGGCGGCATCTTCCTGGTTTATACCGGCGTCAGCATCGCCACGACCTTCTTCATCACCGCGGCGATGTTCCTGGGCATGAGCCTCTACGGCTACACCACCGGGCGCGATCTAACCCAGTTCGGCTCCTTCCTGTTCATGGGCCTGATCGGCATCGTGGTGGCCGGCCTCGTCAACATCTTCCTCGCCTCGCCGGGCCTGCAGTTCGCGATCTCGGTGATCGGCGTCGTCGTGTTCACCGGTCTCACCGCCTGGGACACGCAGCGCATCAAGGAGATGTACTTCGCGGGCGACGACGACGTCATCGCCGGCAAGAAGGCGATCATGGGCGCGCTCGCGCTCTATCTCGACTTCCTCAACCTCTTCATGATGCTGCTGCAGTTCATGGGGCAGCGCCGCAACTGACGGCATCCCGCCGGAAGCGAGAGTTCGGGAGGGGCCCTTCGGGGCCCCTCTCTTTTTGTGCGCCTGCCGCTTTTTCGGGCGGCCACAAAAACGGGCAACCGCATTGACTTGCCTCCCGTGCGCTCATTAGCCTTGCCAGCGTATGAAGGCGCCGAGCGAGAGCGCCCGCGACAATCCCGGAGGCTTTCCATGTTCCAGAGCGCGCGCCTGACGCTTGCCGTGACCGTTCTCGCCACCTTCATGGCGAGCCCGCCCGCCGAGGCCGGCAAGAGCGACAACTCCCTCACCTTCGCCTCCGACGTGGTGCCGGAAAGCATCGACGCCTATTTCAACAATGTCCGCGAAGGCGTGGTGATCGCCCATCACGTCTGGAGCAACCTGATCTACCGCGATCCGAAGACCGGCGAGTACAAGGGCGAGTTGGCAACCGCGTGGCACTGGGTCGACGACAAGACCCTCGAGCTCGACCTGCGCCAAGGCGTCAAGTTCCACAACGGCGACGGCTTCAGCGCCGATGATGTCGTCACCACCTTCAACTTCGTCAGCAAGCCGGAGAACGGCGTCGTTACCCAACAGAACGTCAACTGGATGGCGGGCGCGGAAAAGGTCTCCGACTACAAGGTGCGCATCCATCTGAAGGCACCATTCCCGGCGGCCTTCGAGTACCTCGCCGGCCCCGACGTGATCTATCCCGGCGCCTACTACCAGAAGGTCGGCCCCAAGGGCATGAGCGAGCATCCCGTCGGCTCCGGCCCCTACAAGGTGACCGACTACCAGCCGGGCAAGATCGTCAAGATGGAGCGGAACAAGGATTATTTCAAAGACAGTCCGCTCGGCCAGCCCAGCATCGAGAAGCTGGAGTTCCGCCTGATCCCCGATCTCAACACGCAGATGGCGGAGCTGATGAGCGGCGGCGTCGACTGGATCTGGCGCGTGCCGCCGGACCAGGCGAAGCAGCTCGCGACGGTGCCGATGCTGACGGTGACCGCCGGCGAGACGATGCGGATCGGCTATCTCGCCTTCGACAGCACCGACGAGACCGCGACGCCGGCGCTGAAGGACCCGCGCGTCCGCCGCGCCCTCAACATGGCGGTGGACCGGGACGCCATCGTGAAAACGCTGGTGGGCGAGGGCGCCCGCATCGTCGACACCGCCTGCTTCCCCGCCCAGTTCGGCTGCACCACCGAGGGCGTCACTCACTATGCCTACGACCCGAAGAAAGCGAAGCAGCTGCTGGCGGACGCGGGTTTCCCCGACGGCTTCGAGACCGAGCTCTCCGCCTATCGCGACCGGCCGCTCGCCGAGGCGATCATCGGCTATTTCCGCGCCATCGGCGTCAAGGCGAACCTGCGCTTCATGCAATACGCGGCGATCCGCGACCTCGCGCGGGCGCACAAGATGCCGATCCAGTACACCACCTGGGGCTCTTTCTCGATCAACGACGCCTCCGCGTCGGTGTCGAGCTTCTTCACCTTCAGCGCGGACGATCTCAACCGCGATTCCGAGGTGCGCGACTGGCTCAAGCTCGCCGACACCTCCACCGATCCCGCCGTGCGCAAGGAGAACTACAGGAAGGCGCTCGACCGCATCTCGGATCAGGCCTACTGGCTGCCGATCTCCTCCTGGCCGCTGATCTACGCCTACGGCAAGGATCTCGCCTTCACGCCCTATACCGACGAGATCCCACGCTTCTGGGAGGCGAAGTGGCAGTGAGACTTTAGGCGGCATGCTCGCCTTTGCCGCCAAGCGGCTGGCGCTGGCGCTGCTGGTCGCGCTCACCGTCTCGCTGATCAGCTTCTTCCTGGTCCGCCTCTCCAGCGACGTCGCGGCGGCGCTCGCCGGCCCCAACGCCACCGCCGCCGATGTCGAGGCGATCCGCCATCAATACGGCTTCGACCGGCCGCTCCCCGTGCAGTACGTAGACTGGCTCGGCCACACGCTGCACGGCGATTTCGGCGACAGCCTCTATTTCCGCAAGCCCGTGCTCGGCCTCGTCCTCGAGCGGATGCCGGTGACGATGACGCTCGGCACGCTCTCGATGCTGTTCGCGCTCGGGCTGGGCGTGCCGCTCGGCGTGCTGGCAGCGCTCCGGCCGAATTCCTGGATCGACCGCCTGGCGCTCACCCTCTCGGTGGTGGGGCAGGCGATGCCGTCCTTCTGGTTCGGGTTGCTGCTGATCCTCTATCTCGGCGTGACGCTCCGCCTGCTGCCGATCTCCGGCAGCGACACCTGGCGGCATTTCGTGATGCCGGCGATCACACTGGGCTATTACGCGACGCCCGCCATCATGCGGCTGACGCGCACGGGGATGCTGGAGGCGCTCTCCGCCGACTACATCCGCACCGCCCGCGCCAAGGGCCTGCGCCTGGGCAAGGTGGTGCTGAAGCACGCGCTCCGCAACGCGATCATTCCCGTGGTGGCGCTGACCGCGGTGCAGCTCGGCTTCGTGCTCGGCGGCTCGGTCGTAGTGGAGACCATCTTCGCCCTCAACGGCATGGGCTATCTCGCCTATCAAAGCATCGTGCAGAACGACTTCCCGGTGGTGCAGGCGATCGTGCTGACGCTCTCCGGCCTCTACATCGTGCTGACGCTCGCCGCGGATCTCCTCAACGCCTGGCTCGATCCGCGCCTACGCGCGGCGGCCAGCGCATGAGCGAGAGCCTCGCCGGCCGCCTGGCGCCTGGCGCCTTCGCCCGCGGTCGCCAGCGGATCTTCGGCCATGCGGGCTTCACTTTCGGCGCCGCCGTGCTGGCGATCGTCGCGCTGATGGCGATCCTGGCACCGCTGCTGTCCCCTTGGGATCCCTATGATCAAGACCTGTCGCGCCGCCTCATCCCGCCGATCTGGCAGGCGCGCGGCACGATCGACCATATTCTCGGCACCGACGGGCTCGGCCGCGACTACCTCTCGCGTCTCCTCTACGGCGCGCGCATCTCGCTGCTGATCGGCCTCTCCACCATGGTGATCTCCGGCCTGATCGGCACCACGCTCGGCGTGCTGGCGGGCTATTTCGGCGGGCGCGTCGACATGGCGGTGTCGTTCCTGCTCACCGTGCGCCTCAGCCTGCCGGTGATCCTGGTGGCGCTTGCCGCCGTCGCCCTCGTGCACGGCTCGCTCGCGGTGGTGATCCTGGTGCTGGGCTTCCTGCTCTGGGATCGCTTCCTGGTGGTGATGCGCAGCACCACCCAGCAGATACGCCATCTCGACTATGTCACCGCCGCCGAGGCGGTGGGCGCCTCGACCTTCCGCATCCTCGCCGGCGAGGTGCTGCCCAACGCCCTCAACAATCTCATCGTGGTGGCGACGCTGGAGATGGCGAACGCGATCCTGCTGGAGGCGGCGCTCTCCTTCCTCGGCCTCGGCGTGCAGCCGCCGCTGCCGTCCTGGGGGCTGATGCTCTCCGAAGCGAAGCCCTTCATGTTCTTCAGCCCCTGGCTCATCACCATTCCCGGCACCATGCTGTTCCTGCTGGTGCTCGCCATCAACCTGCTGGGCGACGGCGTGCGCGACCTCACCGCGCCGGACGGTCGCGGATGACGACGCTGCTGGAGATCGAGGGCCTCGCGGTCGACATCCCGCTGGCGACCGGCACGCTCCATGCCGTGCGCGACGTCAGCCTTGGCCTCGAGCGCGGCGAGACCCTGTGCCTCGTCGGCGAATCCGGCTCCGGCAAATCGCTGACCGCGCTGTCGATCATGGGCCTGCTGCCGCGCCGGGCGATCCGGCGCGCGCGGCGGCTGGCGCTCCTTGGCGAGGATCTGGCGAATGCACCGGAGCGACGGATGAGCGAGCTGCGCGGCGACCGCATGGCAATGGTGTTCCAGGAGCCGATGACGGCGCTCAATCCCGCCTACACCATCGGGAACCAG
>DATKPX010000275.1:0-6159 GCA_035523855.1 Allostellaceae bacterium | reverse complement strand
GGCGATCAGCGCCTTCGCGCCGCATCCCAATGCCGCCAAGCTCTGGATGGAATATCTCTACTCCGACGAGGGCCAGATCGGCTGGCTCAAGGGCTACTGCCATCCAATCCGCTTCCAGGATCTGGTGAGCGGCAAGAAGGTTCCGGCGGACGTGCTGGCGAAGCTGCCCTCGGCGGAGGCCTATGCCCAGGCGGTCTTCCCGACCCTCGACCAGCAGTCGCAGGCGAAGGGCGTGATCAGCACCCAGTGGGACGCCGTCGTCGGCGCCAATGTGAAGTGAGGAGCGGCGCGGCCTGCTGATGGCGTCAGCGCCCGATCTCCTGGTCGGCCGGCCCCTGTCGAGGCGCATGGGCCTCGACGGGCGCTCCCTGGCGTGGCTCGGGGTCGCACCGTTCTTTCTCTTCGCGCTGCTGTTCCTGATCCTGCCGACCGGCTTCCTGGTGGTGGGCGGCTTCCAGGACGCGCAGGGTCACTTCACCCTCGCCAATATCGGCAAGCTGTTTCAGCCCACGATCCGCAGCGCCTATTGGATCAGCCTCGAGGTGAGCGCCGCCTCCGCCCTCGGCGGCGCCGTCATCGGATTCTTTCTCGCCTATGCCGGCGTCATTGGCGGACTGCCACGCTGGATCCGGCCGACCCTCATCACTTTCTGCGGCGTCGCCTCCAACTTCGCGGGCCTGCCGCTCGCCTTCGCTTTCCTGGCGACGCTCGGGCGCACCGGTCTCGTGACCGCGCTCCTCATCCGCTACTTCGACTTCAACATCTACAGCACCGGCTTCAACCTGCTGAGCTTCTGGGGCCTGGCGATCACTTACCTCTACTTCCAGATCCCGCTGATGGTGCTGATCCTGGCGCCGGCACTCGATGGCCTCAAGCGGGAATGGCGCGAAGCCTCGGCGATCCTGGGCGCCAGCGGTCTGCAGTATTGGCGCTATGTGGCGCTGCCGGTGCTGTGGCCGAGCCTGCTGGGCACCACGCTGCTGCTCTTCGCCAACGCCTTCGGCGCCATCGCCACCGCCTACGGGCTCACCGGCAGCTCCCTCAACATCATCACCATCGAGCTCTACGCGCAGATCCGCGGCGACGTGCTGCACGACCAGAACCTGGGCTATGCGCTCGCGCTCGGCATGATCGTCATCACCGGTTTCTCCAACGCCGCCTATATCTGGCTGCGCGGCCGCAGCGAACGGTGGCTCCGATGAGGCGCCGCCGGCTTGGCTCCTGGCTCGCCATCGCCATCGGCGCGGTCTACTTCCTGGTGCCGCTCCTCTGCACCTTCGAGTTCTCGCTGCGCATGCGCCGGGGCGAATACAGCTTCGATGCCTATCGCATCGTGCTCGCCGATCCCGCGTTCCAGGCGACCTTCCTCTATTCGACCGTGCTGGCACTCGCCACCATCGTTGTGGGCGTGCTGCTGGTGGTGCCGACCGCCTACTGGATCCAGCTCCGCCTGCCGCGGCTGCGTCCGATCGTCGAGTTCATCACGCTCCTGCCGCTGGTGATCCCAGCCATCGTCCTCGTCTTCGGCTATCTCCGCATCTACAACAGCTCCTCGCTGCTGCCGCTGACCGCCAGCGCGGCCGCCACCAACTTGCTGCTGACCTTCGGCTACGTGACGCTGGCGCTTCCCTATATGTACCGCGCCGTCGATACCGGCCTGCGCTCGATCGACGTCAGGACGCTGACCGAGGCGGCGGAGAGCCTCGGCGCGCACTGGCCCACCATCCTCCTCAAGGTGATCCTGCCCAATGTTCGCGTCGCCGTGCTGAGCGGCGCCTTCCTCACCTTCGCCATCGTGATCGGCGAGTTCACCATGGCGAGCCTGCTCGACCGGCCGGCCTTCGGGCCTTATCTGCAGCTGATGGGCGCCAACCGCGCCTATGAGCCTTCGGCGCTCGCCATCATCGCCTTCCTCGTCACCTGGGCGTCCATGGGGCTGATGCAGCTCCTCGGCCGCCGGCCCGGCGACAGCCGGTAGCGGCGGGCGATGGCGTTCCTCGACATCGAGGCCCTTCACAAGAGTTTCGGCTCGCATGTGGCGGTCGAGCATTTCGACCTTGCGGTGGCGCGCGGCGAGTTCGTCTCCTTCCTCGGCCCCAGCGGCTGCGGCAAGACCACGACGCTCCGGATGATCGCCGGCTTCGAGCTGCCGAGCGCCGGCCGGATCCGCATCGACGGCCGCGAGGTGACGCATCTCCGGCCGAACCAGCGCAAGGTCGGCATGGTCTTCCAGTCCTATGCGCTCTTTCCGAACATGACCGTCGCCGAGAACGTCGCTTTCGGCCTCAAGGTGGCGAAGCAGCCGGCGGCGGAGATCGCGCCCCGCGTCGCCGAGATGCTGCGGCTCATCAAGCTGCCGGAGCTCGGCGGCCGCTATCCCTATCAGCTCTCAGGCGGCCAGCAGCAGCGGGTGGCTCTCGCTCGCGCGCTCGCGATCAAGCCCGAGGTGCTGCTGCTGGACGAGCCGCTCTCCGCCCTCGACGCCAAGATCCGCGTCTCGCTGCGCGAGGAGATCCGCGCGGTGCAGCGCGATCTCGGCATCACCACCATCTACGTCACCCACGACCAGGAAGAAGCGCTTTCGATGTCCGACCGCATCGTGGTGATGAACGAGGGGCGGGTGGAGCAGATCGGCACGCCCTTCGAGATCTATAACCGGCCGCGCACCCGCTTCGTCGCCTCCTTCGTCGGCACGCTCAATATCCTGCGCGGCCGCGTGGTCGATGCGGCGGCCGGACGCCTCGCCATCGACGATCAGGAGATCCTGGCTGGCGGGGCGATTGCGGACGCCCGGAGCGGCGACACGCGCGCGGTGGCGCTCCGGCCCGAGGCGGTGTCGCTGAGCGCGAGCCCGCAGCACAACCGGCTCAGCGGGACGGTCGAGGAAGTGAGCTTCCTCGGCGCCGTCGTGCGCATCCGTGTCCGCCTCAGGGAGAGCGCCGTCTCCTTCGACACCTTCAACAATCCCAACGTCCCGCCGCCGGGGCGCGGCACCGCCGTCACCATCGGCTTCACCCGCGAGGACGTGCTGGTGCTGGAGGGTGCCGGCTGACCTATTCGGCGGCGAGCGGCCGCTGCGGGGCGCGGCGCGGTTCGCCGGCGGGCACGCTCACCGGCACCGGCAGCGGATCGAGGGCAGGCCGGCCCAGGATCATGTCGGCGGCCTTCTCCGCGATCATGATGGTGGGCGCGTTCAGATTGCCGCTCACCACCGTCGGCATGATCGAGGCGTCGACGACGCGCAGGCCTTCGAGGCCGCGCACCCGGAGCTCGCCATCCACCACCGCCATCTCGTCGAGGCCCATCCGGCAGGTGCCGCAGGGGTGATAGGCACTCTCGGATTTCGCGCGCACGAAGGCGTCGATCTCGGCATCGCTGCGGACGGCGGGGCCCGGCTGGATCTCCTCGCCGCGATAGGGATCGAAGGCGGGCTGGGCGAAGATCTCGCGGGTGAGCTTCACCGCGTCGCGCATCTCCCGCCGGTCCTGCTCAGTCGCGAGATAGCGGGGCTGGATCTCCGGATGCCGGGCGGGATCGGCGGAGCGCAGCCGCAGAGTGCCGCGGCTCGTCGCCCGCATCGGCCCCACATGAGCCTGGAAGCCGTGCCGGCCGATCGGCTTGCGGCCGTGGTCGTTCACCAATGAGGGCAGGAAGTGATACTGCAGGTCGGGATGCGCGACCTCGGCGTTGCGGCGGATGAAGGCGCCGGCCTCCAGATGCGCCGAAGCGCCGAGGCCGCTCCTGAACAGGAACCATTCGAGCCCGATGCGGATGCGCTGCGGCCACTGCTCGGTAAGATAGAGGGTGATCGGCTGCGTGCAGGCGTACTGCACATAGAGTTCGAGATGATCCTGCAGATTGCGGCCGACCCCGGGCAGCTCATGCACGGCCTCGATGCCGTGCCGGCGGATCTCGTCGGCGGGCCCGATGCCGGAGAGCAGCAGGAGCTGCGGCGAGTTGATGGCGCCGCCGGAGAGGATTACCTCGCGCCGCGCCGTGACGCGCTGCCGCTGTCCGCGCTGGCGGTATTCGACGCTCCTAACGCGGCCCTTTTCCACGACGACTCGTGTCGCCAGCGCCTCGACGACGACGTCCAGATTGGGCCGCTTCAGCGCCGGCCGCAGATAGGCTCGCGCAGCGCTCCAGCGGCGCCCGCGATGGATGGTCATGTCCATCGCGCCGAAGCCTTCCTGCTGGAAGCCGTTCATGTCGGCGGTCGGCGGATACCCGGCCTGCCCGCCGGCGGCGAGGAAGGCGGCGAAGAGCGGGTTGCGCATCCGCCCGCGCGAGACATGGAGCGGCCCGCCGCTGCCGCGATAGGCATCGCCGCCGCGCTCATAGCTCTCGGCGCGCTTGAAGTAGGGCAGGACATGGGCATAGGACCAGCCCGGCAGGCCGTTGCCGGCCCAGCGCTCGTAGTCGAGGGCGTGGCCGCGCACATAGACCATGGCGTTGAGCGACGAGGAGCCGCCGAGCACGCGGCCGCGCGGCCAGTACATCCGCCGCCCGTCCATGTGGGGCTGCGGCTCGGTCTCGTAGGCCCAGTTGTAGGCGTCGTCGCAGAGATTGTAGGTGAGCGCCGCCGGCATGTGGATCTTCCAGCCGCGATCCCTCGGTCCCGCCTCCAGCAGCAGCACGCTGACGCCGGCCTCCGCCGAGAGCCGGTTCGCCAGCACGCAGCCCGCCGATCCCGCGCCGACGATGATGTAGTCGTAGTCGCGCCGGCCGGTCACCACGCACGCCCGGTCGCGAGCAGGGCGAGCGCCTCGCCGTGCGTCCGCCGATCTCCGGCGGCGATTACGCGCGGCGAGCTGCCGGGACCGAGCGGCCGGCCGGCCCAGTCCGTCATCACGCCGCCGGCGCCTTCCACCACCGGAACGAGGGCGCAGAAGTCATGCAGGAGGTGGCCGGATTCGACGACGAGATCGATGAAGCCGCTCGCCAGCAGCCCATAGGAATGGCAGTCGGCGCCCCAATGCTGGATGCGCGCCGCCCGCCGCACGTGGTCGAAGGCGGAAAGCTCGTCGCCGGAAAACCAGTTCGGTCCCGTCGTGGTGAGCGCCGCCAGCGCGACGCCGGCGCAGGGCCGGGTGCGCACGACCTCGCCGTTATGGGTGGTGGCGCGGCCAATGGCGCCGGTCCAGCGATCGCCGAGGGCCGGGTGCTCGATGATGCCGAGAACCGGCCTGTTCCGGTACATGAGGCCGATCAGCGTGGCGAAGGTGGGCTTGCCGAGGATGAAGGAGAGCGTGCCGTCGATGGGATCGATGACCCAGACCCAGTCGGCGCCGCGGCGCTCGCCGCCTTCCTCCTCGCCGATCAGACCGTGCTCCGGAAAG
This sequence comes from Allostellaceae bacterium, assembly GCA_035523855.1. GTDB lineage: Bacteria > Pseudomonadota > Alphaproteobacteria > ATCC43930 > CGMCC-115725 > DASZHJ01. The sequence continues at coordinate 820 of DATKPX010000275.1, read as the reverse complement.
GTGACGCGAATGCGCTGCCGGATCAGCGCCTCGACGCCTTTGTCCACATCGGTGACCGGCGTGCCGTCGGCCTTGTCGGCGACGGTCAGCTTGCGGCGGAAGCGCGGCCGCACATAGGCGCGCGCGTCATCGGCCAGCGTCGACGCCAGCGCCAGCATGGCTTCGGTGGGGTGTCCCTCGGACTCGGCTGCGATGGTGATCCTGACCTCCGGCGTCGGCATGCCCTGTCGAAATCGCCGGGACATCATAGCCTCAAATCCGCATCGCCTCACGTCTCCGGCGGCGTGATGAAGCACTGGATCTCGCCGCCCCAGACGCAGGCCACCGCGCGACCGGTGGGATTGGTGATGCCGCGGAGAATGCGGTCCTCGGGCACGCGCACCCAGCGGTCCTCGACCACGACTTCGTAGCCGGCGGGGCCGAGACGGTACTCGGTGAGGCGGCAATCGGCGATCGAGCAGCAGCCCATGCCGGTCTTCGGCTGACGCAGGCTCTGGAACCAGTCGCGATAAGTGCCCGGAGAGTCGGCGGGCGGTGCGGCGACCGCAACGGTCGCGGCAAGAACCATCGCGAGAATGACGGGAGGCGAGGGGATGTTCGGCAAGGCCAGGCCCTCTTCATAAAGTGAGGGAAAGCTCCTGGAATTCCATTGTGCCAGATGGGTGCGCGCGGCGGCCGCAGCGCCGCGATCTCGAATTACTCTTTCAACGCGTTAGCAGCCTCTTGACGGATTTCGAGGCAGCCGTCTCGACTCGCTGCGACGCGGCGCATGATCAGGAAATGACCAGCGGAAACTCTTCAGTCGCCAGCGGCTCGCCGG
>DATKPX010000274.1:0-3896 GCA_035523855.1 Allostellaceae bacterium | reverse complement strand
CGCGTTCAGGATCGCCGGCGCCGTCGGCACCAGCGCCGGCTCGCCGATGCCCTTGGCGCCGAAGGGGCCGAGCGGCTCCGGATCCTCGATGAGGTGCGTCTCGATCGGCGGCACGTCGCCGATGGTGGGGATGAGATAGTCGTGCAGATTGTGGGTGCGGCCGGGAATGAACTCCTCCATCAGCGCGAGACCCAGGCCCTGGGCCACGCCGCCATGGAGCTGCCCTTCCACCTGGGTCGGATTGATCGCGCGGCCGACATCGGCGGCGGCACCGACATGGAGGACGCGGGCGGTGCCGAGCTCGAGATCCACCTCGACCAGCGCCGTCTGCGCCGAGAAGCTGTAGGTGGCGTAGGGCACGCCCTGGCCGTTCTCGTCGAGGGGCGAGGTGGGGGGATCGAAATGCCCCTCGCCCATCAGCACATCACCGGTCTCGTTGACGGTCGGCAGCCGCGCGAGGTCGATCACATGCTCGGTGCCGCCGCCGCAGACGGCGAGTTTGCCGGCGCCGAGCACGAGCCGCGCGCTCTCCTCCACATTGGCGAGCCGCAGGATCTGCCGCCGCAAGGCATCCGCCGCCATCCGCGCGGCGGCACCGGAAACAAAAGTCTGCCGCGAGGCCGAGGTCTTGCCGGCATCGGGGGTGAGGTCGGTGTCGCCGGTGACGAGGCGGATCGCCGTCACCGGCACGCCCAGCGCCTCGGCGGCGATCTGGGTCATGATGGTGTTGGAGCCCTGGCCGATGTCGAGGGCGCCGCTGTAGAGCGTCACCACGCCGTCGCGGCCGAGGGCGATCCGCATGGGGGAGGGGTTGGAGAGCGAGGTATTGCCGATGCCGTACCAGCCGCAGCCGACGCCGACGCCGCGGCGCAGATGCCGCGAGGTGCGGTTGAAGGCCTCGACCTCCCGCCGCTGCCGCTGCCAGGTGGGCCTGAGCGCCTCCAGGCACTGCCGCATGCCGACGCTCGCCGCCAGCGTCTGGCCGGAATTCAGCACCGAGCCCTTCTCCAGCGCGTTCTGGATGCGGAGTTCCAGCGGATCCTGGCCCAGCCGCTCTGCGATCATGTCGATCAGCGTCTCGGTGGCGATCGCCGCCTGCGGCACGCCGAAGCCGCGGAAGGCGCCCGCCGGCGTGTCGGTGGTGTAGACCGCGCGCGAGGTGCAGCGCACCGCCGGCACCTTGTAGGGACCCATGGCGTGCACCGGCACCCGGTTCGCCACCGTCGGTCCCCAGGACGCATAAGCGCCGGTGTTGAAGTCGCCGTGGAAGCGGACGCCCAGCAGCGTGCCGTCGCGGCGCGCCCCCACGGCGGCGGTGATCTTCGCCGGATGCCGCTTCGTCGTGGACGCCATGGATTCCGGCCGCGTGTAGACGCAGCGGACGGGCCGATCGAGGAGCCAGGCGGCCACCGCCAACATCGGCTGCAGCGAGAGGTCGAGCTTGCCGCCGAAGCCGCCGCCGACCGCGCTCGGGATGATCCGCACCTGCTCCGGCTTCAGCCCCATGATGAGCGCGACCTCGTCGCGGTCCATGTAAGGCGTCTGCGTGGTCGCGAAGATCTCGATGCGGTCGCCGACGCGGCGGGCATAGCCGGCCTCGGGCTCGATATAGGCGTGCTCGACGAAGGAGGTCTCGAAGCTTTCCTCGACGACGATGTCGGCGCCGGCGAGCGCGCTCTCGATGTCGCCGGCAACCATGCGGCCTTCCACCAGCACGTTGCCGGGCTTCGCCTTGTGCAGCGCCGGCGCGTCCGGCGCGAGCGCGGCCTCAACGCCGCCCAGCGGCGGCAGCACCTGCCACTCGATCGGCACCTCCTGGTCTGGGATCGCCGCGATGGTGGCGGCATCGCCGACGAGGGCGCAGACGGCATCGCCGCAATAGCGCACATAGCCCTCGGCGAAGACCGGCTGATCCTTGCCGGTGGGATAGATGCCGAAGACGTTCTGGCCGGGAATGTCGGCGGCGGTGAGCACGCGGACGAGGCCGGGATATTTGGCCTTGAGCGCCGCGAGATCGCCGATCGAGAAGCGCGCGTGATGGTGCGGCGAGCGCAGCGCGCGGACGACCAGCGCATCCGCCGGCCAGGTGTCGGCGCCGTAGCGCTCCTCGCCGGTGAGCTTGCCGATGCCGTCCACCTTGGCGAGCCGCGTGCCCACTGCGCGGGCACCGAGGGTGGCCATCGGTGCCGAGCCGTTGCCGACCGCCAGCACCGCGTCGACGATCTTGCGGTAGCCGGTGCAGCGGCAGAGCACGCCGCCGAGCGCGTCCATCACCTCGGCCTCGTTGGGCCGGCGGTTGCGGCGCAGCAGGTCGGCGGCGGCGATCAGCATGCCCGGCGTGCAGATGCCGCACTGGGCGGCGCCATGAGCGTGGAAGGCTTCCTGCAGCGAGCAGAGCCGGCCTCCCGACGCCAGGCCTTCGACCGTCTCCACCGAGGCGCCGGCGACGCGGCCGACCGGGATCAGGCAGGAGCAGACCTGCTTCCCCTCCAGCAGCACCGTGCAGGCGCCGCAATCGCCGGCATTGCAGCCGATCTTGGTGCCGGTGAGGCCGAGCCCGTCGCGGAGCGCGTCGGCGAGACGCGTCGCCGGATCGGCGGTGACGGTCACCGGCCGGCCGTTGACGATGAAGCCGATCGGCTGCGCGCTCATCGGCAGAGCTCCGCGATCGTGCGGCGCAGCAGGGTCAGCGTCGCGTCCTGGCGATAGTCGGCGGTGCCGCGCACGTCGTCGATCGGGCTCAAGGGCGCCAGATGCTCGGCGGTGACAAGGCGCGCGAGCTCGACGCCCGGCTTATGCCCGATGAGCGCCAGCTCCAGCGCCGGCAGCCGTTTCGCCACCGGAGCGCAGGCGCCGACCGCGATGCCGGCCGAGGCGATGCGGCCCCCCGCATCGAGAGTGATCGCGGCGCCCACCATGACGATGGAGATCACGAGGTAGCGCCGGGCGCCGAGCTTGAGGAAGGTGGAGCGCGCGCGCCGGCCGGTGTCAGGCACCAGGATCGCGGTCATCAGCTCGTCGGGCGCGCGCAGGGTCTTGCGGTTGCCGGTGACGAAGCTCTCCACCGCCAGGCGCCTGGTGCCGCGCCGGGAGGCGAGCTCCACCTCCGCGTCGAGGGCGAGCAGGTTCGGGACGCCATCGGCGGCGGGCGAGGCGTTGCAGAGATTGCCGCAGAGCGTGCCGGCATTCTGGATCTGCACGCCGCCGACCTCGCGCGCCGCCAGCTTCAGCCCGTCGAAGAGCGGCGGCAGGCTGCGGTCGGCGATGATTTCCGACCAGGTGACGAGGGCGGGACTGCGCCAGTGCTTCTCTTCGCGGCGGATCTCGCCGAGCGCGGCGATGCCGGTGATGTCGAGGAGATCTTCGTCGAGCGGCTGGCCGACGCGGGCGGGGTAATGATCGGTGCCGCCGGCGACCACGGTCCAGCGCTCTGCCGCGAGCGCGGCGAGCGCGTCGTCGAGGCCGGTCGGACGGAGATAGCGGGGGCTGCGCATATCTCTCCGCCGCCGCTATTGCGCGATCTTGGCGAGGAGCCGCAGCAGCTCCCGGCGCTGCGCCGGCGAGAGCGGCTCGACCGTGCGGTCGGTGGCGGCGCGGGCGCGCTCCACCGCGCGCTCCACCAGCGCCGCGCCCGCCGGCGTCAGGGTCAGCAGCGCCGAGCGCGGATCGCGCGGATCGGGGCGCCTGGACACCAGGTTCCGCTGCAGCAGGCGATGCACCACGCCCAGGATGGTGGAGGGGTCCATGGCGGTGAGGCGGCCGAGCCGGTTCTGCGACACGCCGCCCTCGTCGCGGAGCTTCACCAGGGCCGAGAACTGGGTCGGCGTCAGGTCGAGGTCGGCCATGCACTCCGCGAAAATAGCGACATGGCGCTGCTGCGCCCGGCGCAGGAGAAA
>DATKPX010000273.1:0-3583 GCA_035523855.1 Allostellaceae bacterium | reverse complement strand
CGCCAAGGACAATCTGCTCGAGAAGCTCGACTTCAAGATGATCGACCGCAGCCAGATCATGAAGGGCCAGGACCTCGTCACCGACTATTCGGTGCCGGAGGTGCTGTGGTCCCGCGTGATGTTCTACAACACCAAGAGCTTCGGCAGCGGCCATCCCGCCAACTGGGCGGAGTTCTGGGACACCAAGCGCTTTCCCGGCAAGCGCACGTTGGCATCGAAGGCCAATGGCGGCGCGCTGGAGGTGGCGCTCATCGCCGACGGCGTGGCGCCCGACAAGCTCTATCCCCTCGATGTCGACCGCGCGCTCAAGAGCCTCTCGCGCATCAAGGAGGATATCCTCTGGTACGACACCAACGCCCAGGCCGAGCAGTTCATGAGCGACGGCCAGGCGGTGCTGGGCCTGGTGCCGGATGGCCGCGCGCTCTCGGCCCTCGATCGCCAGGCGCCGATCGCGCTCGAATACAATCAGAGCATGATGACCTGGGCGACGCTGGTGATGCCGAAGGGCGCGCCGCACAAGGAGGCGGCGATGCAGTTCCTCGCCTACACCATGACGGCGGAGGCGCAGGTGGCGATCGCCAAGGCCTATACCTACGGGCCGGTGACGCCGGCGGCCTTCGAGATGCTGCCGGCGGAGCGCGCCAAGATCCTCTCCGGCGGGCCGCAGCAGCAGGGCAAGTTCTTCCTCGCCAACGAGAAGTGGTGGGGCGAGAACCTCGCCGGCGCCAGCGAGAAGATGAACGCCTGGCGGCTGACCTGATCGGGGCATAAGGTGTCGGGTGAAGGCGGAGGCGCGCGGCGCGCCGGTCTCCTGGTATTGCTGCCGCTGGCGTTCCTGGCGCTCCTCTTCCTCTATCCCGTCGGCACGCTGATCGCCCAGAGCTTCACCGGCGCGGGCGCGCCCTTCGGCAACTATCAGCGCCTCGTCTCGACGCCGCTCTATGTGCAGGTGCTGCAGCGCACACTGTGGCTGAGCCTCGGCACCACGGCGATCTGCGCTCTGCTGGGCTATCCCGTCGCCTATCGCCTCGCCCATGCGAGTCCGCGCGGCAAGGCGGTGCTGCTGGTCTTCATCCTGCTGCCGTTCTGGACCAACTTGCTGGTGCGCACCTATGGCTGGATGGTGCTGCTCAATCCCAAGGGCGTCATCAACCAGGCGCTGGTCTGGCTCGGCTGGGTGAGCGCGCCGGTGCCGCTGGTCTACAACTCCTTCGGCGTGCTGGTCGGCATGGTGCAGATCATGCTCCCCTACATGATCCTGCCGATCGCCGCCGTGATGGCGCAGGTCGATCCGCAGCTGCGCAGCGCCGCGCGCAGCCTCGGCGCCGGTCCGTTCGCCTCCTTCGCCTTCGTCTATTTCCCGATGACGCTCCCCGGCGTGATGGCGGGCGTGCTGCTGGTCTTCACCGTGAGCCTCGGCTTCTTCGTGGTGCCGGCGGTGCTGGGCGGGCCCAAGGACCTGGTGCTGGCGCAGCTCATCGAGTTCAACATCAACACCTCACTCAACTGGGGCCTCGCGGGCGCGCTCTCGACCGTGCTGCTGGCGGTGACGGTGGCGATCTTCGCGGCCTCCCAGCGCTGGCTCGGCATGGCGGCGCTCTGGGGCGGCGCCCGATGAGGCGGGGGCGCCTCGGCGATCGCGGCCTCTCCGTGCTGGTCTGCGCGGTGGCGCTCTTCCTGGTGCTCCCCACCTTCATCGGGGTGCCGATGTCCTTCAGCAGCGCCGAGCAGCTGAGTTTTCCACCTTCCGGCTTCTCGATGCGCTGGTACGTGAACTACGTCTCCGATCCGCAATGGCGGCTCGCCACCCTCAACACCCTGCTGGTCGCGCTCGGCGCCACCGTGCTCGCCACATGCCTCGGCACGCTGGCGGCGCTGGGCCTGCTGCGCGGGCGGGTGCCGTTCCGCCAGTTGCTGATCGGCGTCTTCCTGCTGCCGATGATCGTGCCGACCATCGTCACCGCGGTCGGCACCTATGGAGTCTTTGCGCGTTTCGGCCTCGCCGGCACGGTCGCCGGCATGATCCTCGGCCACACGATCCTGGCGCTGCCCTTCGTCTTCATCAACGTGGCGGCGGTGCTGCAGCGGGTGAACTGGGTGATCGAGCAGGCGGCGCGCAGCCTCGGCGCCACCGCGACCCGCGCCTTCCTGCTGGTGGTGCTGCCCACCATCATGCCGGGGGTGGTGGCGGGCGCGATCTTCGCCTTCCTCACCTCCTTCGACGAGGTGGTGGTGGCGCTCTTCCTCTCCGGCGTCCGCGCGGTGACATTGCCGGTGCAGATGTGGAGCGGCATCCGTTTCGAGATCAATCCGACTGTCGCCGCCGTCTCCGTCGTCCTCGTCATCGTCTCCAGCCTGCTCTTTGCCGTCATGTCCCGCTTGCGAAAGGAAGCCCCATGAGCAAGACCGCCCCCAGGAAGATCGAGATCGCCGCCAGTGAATTCGCCGAGCGCCGCGCCAAGGCGGTGGCGCGGGCGAGGGAGCAGGGGCTCGACGGGCTGCTGGTCTCGGCGCGCGGCGGCGGCGCCCTCGACCGCTACGCCGACCTCATGTACCTCACCAACCACTATTCGCCCTTTCCCTATATTCCCGATCTCGAAGGGAGCTGGACCGGCCGCGCCCATTCCTTCCTGGTGCTGCCGGTGGATGCCGATCCCACCCTGGTGATCGATGTCCCTTACCTCGCCGAGGTGGCGATGCCGCAGGGCCAGATCGTGGTGACCGATCTCGTCATCGAGAGCCTCTGCGAGGTCTTGAAGAAGAGCCGCCTCGCCAAGGGCAGGATCGGCGTCATCGGCAACGACATCCTGCCGGTCAGCATGTTCCGCAAGATCGAGGCGGCGGTGCCCGATGCGCGCTGGACCGATGCCGACGCGATCACCGCGGGCTTGCGCGCCATCAAGTCGCCGGCGGAGATCGCGCGGCTGCGCGCCGCCTCCGAGGTCGGCTCGCGCACCATCGAGGCGATGATGGCGGCGGCGGTGCCGGGCGCCACCCACGGCAATGTGGTGGCGGCGGGGATGCAGGTGCTCGTGCCGGCGGGCGGCATTCTCTACAACTCCTTCATGGCCTCCGGCCGCGGCGGCGACAATCCGCTCTATGTGCGCTCGTCCTTCCCGACCTGGGCGGCGCCGACGCCGCTCGCCGACGGCCAGTGGCTGCGCCTCGGCATCTCCGGCGTGCTCGACGGCTATTATTTCGACGTCTCGCGCTCGCGGCCGATCGGCCAAGCCAGCAACCGGCAGATCGACGCCTTCGAGGCGGCGATCGCCGTGGTGGAGGAAGGGATTTCGAAGCTCGAGCCCGGCGTCACCGCCGGCGCCGTGGCGAAGGCCGGGCTCGGCAAGCAGGAGGCGCTGGGCTATCCGCTGAAAGGCGTGTTCTCCGGTCTCGGCCATGGCATCGGCCTCGGCTGGGATTCGCCCTGGCTGGTGCCGAACGAGACCATGGCGCTGGTGCCCAACATGGTGCTCAATTTTGAGCGCACCCTGATGCAGGACGGCTATCTCGGCGATTTCGAGGAGACGGTGCTGCTGACGGAGACCGGAGTCGAGCGGCTGACCAATGCGCGCATGCGGTACTG
>DATKPX010000272.1:0-3780 GCA_035523855.1 Allostellaceae bacterium | reverse complement strand
CCTGCTCGACCACCTCGTCGATGGTCGCCGGGAGCGCCGGCAGCTCGTCGACGCAGACCGTGTGCAGCTCGGCCTGGGAGCGGCCCGCGATATCGAGCGCGGCCTGCAGCGCCCTGAGGCGTGCCGGATCTTGCCGAACATCTCAGGTCTCCTCGGCGACCGGCTTGAAGGCCGGCTGGAACCATCTCTGCGCGATCAGCGTCGGCACCACCGCGCTGGCGATCACCGCCGTCACCAGGATCGTATACTGCCGCTGGTCGATGATGTGGTTGCTGAGGCCGAAGAGCGCCGAGATCGAGCCGAAGGTAAGGCCCGTCGACATCAGCAGCGTGGTGTACATGCCCTCCCGCCGCCCGAAGCGGAAATATCGCGTCAGCGGCAGGATGCCGACGAATTTGGTCAGCATCTTGATGCCGAGATAGAGCAGGATGATCCCGCCGCCGGCGAGCACGGCGCGCACCTCCACCAGCGAGCCCGCCTTCAGGAAATAGAACGGCGTAAGGATAGTGAAGGCGACCACGCGCATCCGGTGCGGCAGCTCCCTGTCCTTGAGGAAGGTGGGCGCCAGCACCATCCCGACGAGATAGGCCGGCAGCACCGCCTCGCTGCCGGCGACGCTGGCGAGACCACCGAGGAAGAACAGCACCAGCGCCACGAACTTGGTCTGCGGCTCGCTCACCCGCGGGCCGACGGTCACGAAGAACCACGGCGCGAATTTCGGCAGCAGCCACAGCGCCAGCGCCGTGACACCGGCAAAGAGCGCGAGCCAGACGTTGTAGTTGGCGAAGATGAAGCCCAGCGCCAGCACCGTGCCGAGGTCGTTCACGAAGCAGGCGGCGAGAATGATCTTGCCGAGCTCGGTCCTGTTGTAGCCCGTCTCCACCATCACCGCGTAGACGACGGCGACCGAGGTGGTGGAGAGCGAGATGCCGGCGATCTGCGCCTGCGGCCAGGGCCAATGGGCGATGAAATGCGCGAAGGCGAGGACGCCCAGATAGGGCGCCACGAACCCCACGATGCCGATGCTCATGCTGGACCAGAAGTGCTTGCGCACCACCTGCGGATCGATCTCGGCGCCGGCCAGGAAAGTCAGCAGGATGGCGCCGAAGCCGGCGAGATAGTTGACCCAGGGCGCCAGGGGCAGCCCGACGAGATTGCCGGCGATGGCGCCGACCACGATCTCCACCAGCGCCACCGAGATGGTGACGTAGATCGACGCCACCGAGGCGACAAGCGCCAGGCCGATCCAGAGCGACGAGGCAAGCCAGACGTTGTCCATCGAACCCTCCTTCCGAGCGCCGTCCGCGCCTCGGCGCGGCCCCTGTCGGCGACGCCCGCGGACGGCCGATGACTGGCGCGAAGGAGGCATGAAAAAACCCGCCTCGCGGCGGGTCGGTCATTTCGGACGACCCCTGCCGCGTTCCTCGCGCGGTAGGAGTCATCAGCCCTTGCGGGCGGTTTTGGGGAACTCCATCCCCGTCATCGATTAAGATAGGCCGACCGCAGCGCAGATCAACTCCGCCGGCCGCGTGCCGAGAGGGCCCATGCGAGGACTGAACGACCGCAAGTTCCTGAACCTCTTCCAGATCGTGCACCGGGCGAGCTTTCCCGATCCCTCGCGCGGCCACCGGACCATCGACGATGTCGAGTGGCGCAAGGACCGCCACACCTTCACGGGCGGCGGCTATTCCTTCTCCACCGAGGTGCACCAGCTCCGTCGCCCCGGCAAGGATCGGGCGGGCTGGGAGCTGATGATCGTCGCCGAATACTGGTGGGACGGCCGGCATGAGCCGCTCAGATCCACCACCTGGGCGAAAGCGCTGCAGGGCAGCGCCAGCGCCATCGCCGCGTGGTTCAGGGACCAGGACAGGAGCCGCCCGGCCGCCCCGCCGTAGCCGCCGCTTTTGAACCGCTTCAGCTCAGGCGCTAAGCTCCTCCCGGCGCCTCTCAGCGCCACCCTAGGAGAAACCGATGCCCGCCGCCGCGCTCGCCCGCACCGCCGCCTGCGTCTTCGACGCCTACGGCACGCTCTTCGACATTCTCTCCGCCACCGGCCGCTGCCGCGACGCGCTCGGCGACAAGGCGGCGCCGCTCGGCGCGCTCTGGCGCACGCGCCAGCTGGAATACAGCTGGCTCCGCAGCCTGATGGGCGCGCATGCGGATTTCTGGCAGGTGACCGGCGAATCCCTGGACTACGCCATGGCGAGCCTCGGCATCGAGGATCGCGCGCTGCGCGAGCGGCTGATGGAGATGTTCCGCACCATCGAGGCCTATCCCGACGCGCAGCGGGTGCTGGAGGCGCTGAAGCAGGCCGGGCGGCCGGCGGCGATCCTCTCCAACGGCACGCCTGACATGCTGCGCGCGGCGGTCGAGAGCGCCGGCATCGGCGGCCTCCTCGATCACGTGATCTCGATCGAGGAGGCCGGCATCTACAAGCCGCACGCCCGCGTCTACGAGCTGGTGGCGAAGCGCCTGGGCGTGCCGGCGGACCGCGTCTGCTTCGTCTCTTCAAACGGCTGGGACGCCGCCGGCGCCGCCCATTTCGGCTTCCAGGCGGTCTGGGCCAACCGCGGCAGCCAGCCGCGCGAGCGCCTGCCCGGCCGCCTCGCCGCCGAGCTGCCGAACCTCTACGGGCTGCCGGACCTGCTGGGGCTTTAAATGCACTGCAGAGGCATCGCGCGTCCTTCGACGCGCTGCGCCTGCTGAGGATGAGGTAGATAGGTGATGGCGTTAAGAACGTTCCTCATCCTGAGCAAGCGAGCGGAGCGAGCGCGTCGACGGACGCACCGACGCTGTCCCGACGCTCAGCATCACTCCTATCGATGACCGCCTATCGCGAGCTCACCTTCCGGTCCCAGGACGGGCTCGACCTTTACTGCCGCGACTACGGCGATCCGCTGTCGCCACGGACGCCGGTGCTCTGCCTCAGCGGCCTGGTGCGCAACAGCGCCGATTTCGACCCGCTGGCGACGCGGCTGATGGGCGAGCGGCGGGTGCTCTGCCCGGACTATCGCGGCCGTGGCCGCTCGGCGCGCGATCCCGACTGGTCGCATTACGAGCCGCGGACCTACATCAACGACATCCTGCATCTCCTGACGCTCGCCGGCATCGGCCGCGCGGTGATCGTCGGCACCTCGCTGGGCGGGCTGCTGGCGACGGCGATCGCGGTGCTGCGGCCGACCGCGGTGGCGGGCGTCGTCCTCAACGACATCGGCCCTGACGTCGCCACCGACGGCCTCGCGCGCATCACCGCCTATGTCGGCACCGATCATCCGCAGCCGGATTGGCAGACCGCGGTGCGCTATCTCCGCCATCTGCTGCCGCGCCTCGCCCCCAAGGCGGACGATGCCTGGTGGCGGCAACTGGCGGAGGGCACCTACCGGCAGGGCGCCGACGGGCTCCTGCATTTCGACTGGGACGTCGCCATCGCCAAGCCGTTCCTGCACCAGCAGCAGAAGCTGATGCCGGATCTCTGGGCGCTCTACCGCGGGCTTCGCCGCCTGCCGGCGCTCGCCCTTCGCGGCGAGATCTCCGACATCCTGAGCGAGGAGGCGTTCCGGCGCATGGCGCTTGAAAAGCCCGATCTGGTCTGCGTAACTGTGCCCGACGTCGGGCACACACCCTCGCTCGGCGAGCCCACATCCATCGCGGCCCTCGATGCCTTCCTCAGCAAGCTCTAGCGCCCGTCCGCTTCCCACCATCGACGACGTGCGCGCCGCCGCCGAGCGCATCGGCGGCAGGGCGGTGCTGACGCCGCTGCTGGAATCGCCGGCGCTCAAC
>DATKPX010000271.1:0-12921 GCA_035523855.1 Allostellaceae bacterium | reverse complement strand
CGGCGGTCTGGCGCTCGCCTTGCCCATGCCACGTTTCGGTCGTTTCGTTGAGCGATGTTGGAACCGATCTCGTATCTCCCCGCCTTGCTCGCTTTCGCGGCGGCGGTGGCATGGCTCATATGGACGCGCAGGTAGTCCCGGCGCGAGCTCCAGTCACCACTTTTCGGCGAACAGCTGCCTCGAGGGAGCAAACTCCCTCGACGACGTGCCGCTAGGCTTCGAGTTCGGGCGCCTCGGAGCGGATCGCGCGGCTGTCGAGCGCAATTCGCGGATCGGTGATGAACCTCCAGAGGGTGAGCAGGCGGGAGCGGTGCTGGAACCGCCCCCGATACTGCTCCGGCGCCAGCCGCGTGAGCTCGCTCAGCAGCGGCCCCGGCACGTTGGGGAAATCGTGGTGCTCCAAATGATAGCCGTGATTGATCGAGATTGCGTTCACCGGACCGTAATAGGAGGCGGTCTCGTAGCCGCTTCCCTCGAAGATCAGGTGCTCCTGCAGGATATGGGCGCCGGTCGGATGCGGCCCCACCGCAAAGTAGGTCGAGAGCGCCAGGTAGAGGAGCGCCATCCAGCCGAAGCCGTAGACCACCGCCGCGTCGGCCGCCAGCACCACCGCGATGTTGGCGGCGAGCCAGCCGTCGAAGGGAATGCGCCGCGCCACCTGCAGCGGATGCATCAGCGAATAGGTGAAGGGCTGCGCCAGCACCCAGACGAGCTTGCCGAGCACGCTGCGCCCGATGAGCCGCACCTCCCAGGGCATCGGCACGTCGGCATCGAGGCCGCGATAGCCGAGGAAGCGGTGATGCAGCAGGTGGTAATAGCGGAAGCCGATGGCGCTCGGCACCAGACCCGGCAGGTTCGCCATGATCGCCACCGCCTTGTTCATCGGCGTGCCGCGCACGATCAGATTGTGCGAGCCCTCGTGGATGACGACGTTGAGGTAATGCTGGGCGAAGGCGCCGACGCCGATGGCGGCGATGACCGCCACCCACCAAGGCTGCTGCGCCAGCGCGCCGGCGACCGTGAGCTGCCCCACCACCACGCAGGCGGCAAGGAAAGCGGTGCGCGGACAGGGCCCGAACAGCTCCTTCACCGCCGGGTGCTGGCGCAGGATCGCCGCCCGCCGCTCGCGATGGAAGCGGCCGTCATCCATGGCGGCGACCGACGCGGAGCGTGCCGAAGACCCAGTCCCAGACCGGCGTCGAGACGCCGAAGTTGCGGTCGGCGGTGGCGTAGTGATGCGCCAGGTGGTGGCGCTTCACGTAGGTGCCGATCGGGCCGCGCAGCCGCCACTGGTGGCAGGCGTAATGGGTGATGTCGTAGGCGAGGTAGCAGAGCGCGAAGACGCCGAAGAACAGGAAGGCGGGCGCCCATCCCGCCAGCAGCACGCCCGCTCCCAGCAAGACCGAGAAGACCGGCACCGACATCGTCAGCGGCATGATATCGCGGCCGGCATCGGCGGGATCGGTGTGGTGGCAGCCATGAGCCAGGAAGGCGAGCCGCCCGGCGCTCGGGATCCAGCGGTCGACGTGAAAGAGGAAGCGGTGCATCAGATACTCGAAGAGCGTCCAGGAGACGGCGGCCGCGAGCGCGGTCAGCAGCACCGCGCCAGACCCTAAGCCGGCGCCGCGGAAGCCCAGCACCAGCAGCACCGCGCTGAGCGCGACCCAGAACACCACCAGCGTCGCCAGGTTGATGCGGGTGAACCATTCGAGGAAATCGCTCTCGAAGAGGCGCACCGGCCCGCCGGACACCTGCGTGCCCGCGCCGGTCGCCGCCGCCTTTCTCGGCACCCGAGAACGCATGAAACTCCGCCTACCCGACTCGTGGCTGTGCCGGTCCCGCCCGGTTTCCGGGATACTTGAGCAGGGTCCCCCGCCTGTCAATCTTTCCGGCCGGCGCCCGCGGCGACCCGATGCCGCACGGAAGTTAACTGACGAGCGCCTCGGCAAGGCGCTGCTTGCCGCGCCGGTGGAAGCCGGAGCGCAGCCGGCCCAGCCGCCAGAGCCGCGGGTCCAGCACTTCCAATCCGCGCTTCACTGCGCCCGCCCAGTGCACCGCCGCCACCTCGCGTCCGTTCCTGAGGTCGAGGAGCCGCCCGCCCTCGAAGGCGAGGTGCGGGTTGCGAAACGAGGCGAGGCCGGCGAGGGTCGGATCGCATTCCTCGATATGCCGCAGCCGCTTTCCGGCACGATCGAGGGCGAAGTTCAGAACCGGCTGGTCGTAGAGCCCCTCCTCGCGGCGCAGCTCCAGGTAGAGCTCCCGATTCGCCTCGACCGTGTTGACGATGTCCTCGACAGAGAGCGCGCGACGCGAGGTGACGAAGGCGCCCGCGGAGATCAGCTGCATGTCAGGAAAATGCCGGCGCGCCTCCGCCAGGCGGTCGCGGCGATAGACGAAGTCCGGGCTGGTGGAGAGGTAGACGAGATCGAGCACGCCCGGCCGCACATGGCCGAAGAGCCGGGCGGGGTCCACCAGCAGCACCATGTCGATGTCGAAATAAGCGACCTCGTCGCAGTCGAGCTGCAACGCCGCGTATTTCCGGAGATTGGCGCGATTGGGCGGCCGCCCCGGAAACAGCCGGTCGGCGAAGGCATCGAGGGCGCTGAAATCCACATCCACCATCTCGAAGCCGAAGGCACCCCGCAGCGAGCGGATCCGGCCGGTCTCGGCATCGTAGGGGATGCAGTAGAGCCGTTGCCCCGCGTTGTGCTCGCGGATGCTTTCCAGGAAGGTGACCGCCCAGGCGTAGTAGCGGTCGTTCGCCAGGAAGACGACGGCGTGACGGCTCATCAGGGGTCCGCGCTCAGGGTGCCCCCCTGGCCTGCTCATGGCGCGCGGGCTCGCCGCCGGTCTTGGGCGTGCGCACGAAGCCGGTCGCCCGGCCGCCCAACACCTCGACAACGCCGCGGATGCTGGCCATGGCGCCATAGAGGAAGATCGCGATCACCGCCGGCAGGCGCCGCGCCTCCGTCCACATGTCGGCGCCGCGCACGAGGCGCTGGCCCAGCAACATCATCACCATGGCGACGCCCACCCCCTGCACCACCGCGAGCGCCAGCAGGACGAGGGCCAGCGGCGTCGGGCCGATGCCGACGGTGAAGTCGATGATGCCGCTCACCACCGCGATCACCACCAGCGCCCCGAAGGCGCAGCCGCCGAGATGGATGGTAGAGGCGAGCTTCTGGCCGAAAGTCAGCTGCGAGCGCCAGACCGACGGCAGCAGCTTGCGCGCCACCTCGGCGAAGCCCTTGTTCCAGCGGTGCTGCTGGGTCGCCCAGGTGGTGCGGTTCTCCGGCAGCTCGCCGGGCACCGCGACGGTCACCAGGAAGCGCGCCCGCCAGCCCAGGAGCTGGATCCGGTAGCTGAGGTCGAGGTCCTCCGCCAGCGTGTCGCCGCGCCAGCCGCCCGCCGCATCGATCGCGCGCCGGCGGAAGATGCCGCAGGTCCCGTTAAAGGGCAGCACGCGCGCGGTCCAACTTCGGGTTGCCTGCTCGACGCCGAAATGCGCGTCCAGGATCCGCTGCTGGGCATAGGTCATCTCGTTGGCGTCGCCGTTGAGATAGTCGCAGCGCGCCTGCACCAGAGCGAGGCCGGGATCGGCGATCAGCGGCGGCATGGCACGCCGGAGGAAGTCGCGGGGCGGCACGTAATCGGCGTCGAAGATCGCCACGAACTCGGCCTCCGAGACCGTCAGCCCCTCGGCCAGGGCGCCCGCCTTGAAGCCGCCGCGGTTCTTCCGGTGCAGCAGGACCGCGTCAATGCCACGCTCCCGGAGCGCCGCCAGCGCGGTTTCCGCCGCCGTCGTGCTGCCGTCGGTGCTGTCGTCGCAGACCTGCACGTGGAGCCGGTCGCGCGGCCAGTCGAGAGCGCCCGCGGCGCCAACCGCCCGGCGGATGAGGCCGCCCTCATTGAAGGTGGGGATCTGGACCAGGACATGCGGCAGGGCGTCGTCGGCCGGCAAGGGCTGGCTCAGGACCCGCGCCTCCTCCGCCATGGCGGCGTCCCGCAAGCGCAGATGCTGGACCACCAGCCAGGTGATCGAGCCGCCGAGCGCGCAATGCCCCGCCAGCGCCAGCAGCAATGCCCAATGATCGATCTCAGCCAGGAAATGCAGCATGGAGCGAGCCCGCCACCCTCAGCGCGTCATCGGCCGGTCGGACGGGCCGGTAGGGCGACCCTAACATCGATGCGGCTGCCGCGCCAAACCAGCGTGCGGGCGGTAACCGCCCGGACCCAGAGCGCCGCCAGCACCACCTCCCGCGCGATCCAGGCCGCCGGTGAGCGCCAGCTCATCCGCCAGCCCTGCCGCCGGTGGTAAAGCGCTTCGCCGGCGAGCCAGGCGGCCACGAAGCCAGGCACTGCCATCGGCGTCCAGGACCCCAGCAGCGGAGCCCAGAAGAGCCCCCCCATCAGCGTCGCGAGGGTAACGCCGACGGCCGGCACCGCCAGGAATGCCGGCGGGTTGTAGTAGCGCAGGCAGCACTGCCAGCGCAGATGCCGCTCCCAGAGATCCTGGAAGCGCCGCCGGCCCACCGGATGATAGGCCGGCTCCGCCACCACCATGATGCGCAGCCCCAGCTCCGTGATCCGCAGCCCCAGGACCGAGTCGTCGCAGAAGCTGTCGCCGAGCGCCGCCATGCCGCCGAAGCGGGCGAGGTCGTCGCGCCGCATCAGCATGGCGGCGCCGAGCCCGACCTCCGCGCGGAACGCCGCCGCCGCATAGAACCAGCGCGCGGCATGGCCGTTCCAGAATGCTTCCTCCAAGTCACCGATGAAATTGGTCGGCCGGAGCGCCACCGGCACCGCCGAGACCATGCCGATTCCCGGCTGCAGCAGCGGCACCAGCCGCGCCAGCGTGTCCGGCATCAGCGCGATGTTGGCGGCGCTGATCAGCACCAGCGGATGACGCGCCGCCCGCTCGCCGTTGACGAGGTTGTTGACCTTGGGATTGGCGGAGACCTTGACGTCGCCGACGATGAGCCGCGCCGGGGTGCGCGGATGGCGGGCGATCGCAGCTTCCACCAGGGGGATCGCGGGATCATCCGTATCGGCAACGGTGAAGATCAGCTCGAAGACGGGATAGACCTGGCCAAAGAACGCCTCGAGATTGGCCGCGAACTCGGCGTCGACGCCCTTCACCGGTACCAGAACGGAGACGGCGGGAAGCCCAGCCGGCCCAGAGAGCGGCGGCCGGCGCAGCGGCACCAGGAGCGTGCCGAGATAGATGGTCGTGGCGACGAGCCACCAGGCGCCCGCACCCCAATGGACGATCGTCGCCAGCAACCCCATCCCTCCCTGCACCCCGCCGCGGTTCCGGCGGTGTTATAGCCGGAGCAAGCCTGCGAAGCCGCACCGCAATTGCCGCAGGAGCGAGCACGCTTGGCCCGCGGCAGCACATCCGCTATCCCCATGCCATGAAGGACCCCCGCTCGATCCTGATCACCGGGGCCAGCGGCGGCATCGGCGCGGCGCTCGCCCGCGCCTATGCGCGCCCCGGCGTGGCGCTCGCCCTCGGCGGCCGCAACGCCGAGCGGCTGGCCGGCGTGGCGGAGGCCTGCCGGTCCGCCGGAGCCGAGGTCGAGACGGCCGCGGTGGACGTCACCGACGCCGCCGCAATGGCAGACTGGATCGGCGGCGCCGACGGCCGGCATCCGATCGACCTCGTGATTGCCAATGCGGGCATGACCGGCGGGCTCGCCGGCGACGGCGGCGGCGAGTCGCCAACGGAGGTGCAGCGGATCATGAGCGTCAATTTCGGCGGCGTCTGCAACACCCTCCATCCGCTCATCCCGGCCTTGCGCCGGCGCCGGCGCGGTCAGCTGGTCCTGATGAGCTCGCTGGCGGCTCTCCGCGGCCTGCCCTACTCCCCCGCCTATTGCGCCAGCAAGGCCGCTCTGAGGGCCTATGGCGAGGCTCTGGGCGCCTGGCTGAAGGCGGATGGGGTCGAGGTCGCCGTGGTGCTGCCGGGCTTCGTGGACACCCACCTCTCGCGGCACGTCGCCGGACCCAAGCCGCTCCAGACGACGCCCGAGCGCGCCGCAAGGATCATCCGGCGCCGGCTGGAGCGGGGACAGGCGACCATCGCCTTCCCCTTCCTGCTCTACGCCGGCATGCGCGCCTTGACGGTGCTGCCGGCGGGGCTCGTCAATCCCATCCTCGGCTCCGTCAACGTGAGCATCCGCCGCTACGAATGAAGACCGACATCCGCGTCGCCGAGCTCCAGGGCCGGCGGGACCTCAAGCGCTTTCTCGATCTGCCGGAGCGGATCTATGCGAACGACCCGAATTGGGTCGCGCCGCTGCGCCGCGAGGTGCGCAAGCTGCTCGACCGGCGCGCCAACCCTTTCTTCGATCACGGCCGGGCCTGCTTCTGGCTCGCCTGGCGCGGCAACGAGGTGGTGGGACGCATCAGCGCGCAGGTCAACGATCTCCATCTCGAGCGCTATCGCGACGCCACCGGGCATTTCGGCTTCCTGGAGGCGATCGACGATCCAGCGGTCTTCGCGGCGCTGCTGCGCACCGCCGAGGATTGGCTCAAGGCACGCGGCATCAAGCGGGTCATCGGACCCGCCAGCCTGTCCATCAACGACGAGGTGGGCGTGCTGGTGCAGGGATTCGACACCCCGCCGATGATCGGCATGACCCATACGCCGCCCTATTACGGACCGCGGCTCGAGGAACAGGGCTACGCCAAGGCGAAGGACCTGCATGCCTACGTCCTCAATCCCAGCACCGTCACCGGCGCCGAGCGGCTGGAGCGCACCATGGAGCGCATCCGCGCGCGCGGCCGCATCACCACGCGTCACATCGACATGAAGCGCTTCCACGAGGAGATGCAGGTCGGCATCGACATCTTCAACGACGGCTGGAGCGAGAACTGGGGCTTCGTGCCGGTGACGCAGAAGGAGGTCACCGCCCTTGCCGACTCGATCGCGCAGATCATCCGGCCCGAGGGCGTCGTCTTCGCCATGGCGGACGGCGTGCCGCAGGGCATCCTGGTCGGGCTCCCCAACCTCAACGAGGCGATCGCCGACCTCAACGGCCGGCTCCTTCCGTTCGGCTGGCTGAAGCTGCTGTGGCGGCTCCGGCCGGGCAAGATCAAGTCCGGAAGGGTGGCGATCTTCGGCGTCAGAAACACGCTCCGGAACTCAACGCTGAGCGGCGCGCTCGCCGCGGTCATGCTGGCGGAGGCGCTCAAGATCGGCCGCAGCATGGGGATCGAGCGCGGCGAGCTCTCCTGGATCCTCGAGGACAATGCCTGGGCACTTACGGTGGTGCCCTGCGCCGGCGCCAACCTCTACAAGACCTATCGGATGTACGAGAAGCCGCTCGGCTGAGGGCGGACGTCAGAGCGGCGAGGCGGGCCTCGGCCGACCACGCGCGTCCCGCTCGACCAGGTCCCAGCGGGTGGCGAAGAACGTATCGCAGATGCCGGGGCTGCCAAAACCGTCGCTGAAGCTGACATCGCCCACGCGATGATGCTCGCCATGGGCATGGCTGCTGATCAGCACCGGCGGGATCCGCGACAGCAGCGCCCTGAGCCAGGGCCGCCGGGTCGCGGGGTTGCGCAGCACCAGCGAGAAATCGTAGCCCGAGTGCTCGTAGAGCCCGCCCACCGCCGCCATTGCCGGCATCAGCAGGTGGAAGGTCATGTCGGAGCCGGCGCCGCCGATCAGCGCCAGCGGCAGCAGGTAGGGCAGCACGATCTCCAGGAAGAAATCGGCGGCGCTCATGTAGCAGGCGCTGATGCTGCGGGCGGCGTCGGTGGAATGGTGCAGGCGGTGGCGCAGCCAGAGGAAGCGGCGATTGTGCAGGAGGCCGCGATGGACCGCGTATTGCACGAGGTCGTGGCCCACCGCCATCAACAGCAGGTCGAGGAGGAAGCGCGGCGCGCCCAGATGGGGCGAGCCCACATAGGCAAGGCCCAGCTTCTCGCAGGCCAGCATGCAGGGCAGCAGCACCACGCACTGATTGAAGAGGACCCGAGGGAGCAGCCGCCGGTAGCTCCGCCGCTCCGGCGCCCGCACGCGGAACCGCTGCAGCCTATGGTGGCGGTCGGCCCATTCGAAGCCGAGGCCCACGCCGTGGAACACCGCCATATGCACCGCCCAAGCCAGCGCCGAGAGCGGCAGCCACCAGGGCAACAGGCCGGCGTCCATCATCGCCACCGGCTCAGGCGTCGCGAACTGCGCGCCACTCCTCGGCGATGACCCCGATCGCGTCGTTGAGCTGCGCCTCGCTGTGAGTGCAGGTGAGGAAGAAGCGCAGCCGCACCGACCGCTCGTCGACGGCCGGATAGAGGATCGGCTGCACGTGGATGCCGCGGCGGAACAGCGCCTCGGTGAGCTTGATGCAGCGGGGCGAGTCGCCGACGATGAGCGGCACCACGGAGTAACCCTGGCTGAGGCCGGTCGGCAGGCCGCGCTTGCGGGCGAGATCGAGGAAATAGCGGCCGCGCTGCTGCAGGTGCTCCACCCGCTCCGGCTCCGACGCCATGACGTCGATGGCGGCGAGCGCGGCGGCGGCGTTGGAAGGCGACTGGCCGACGCTGAAGACGAAGCCCGGCGCGGTGTAGCGCAGGATGCTGGTGAGCGCGAAGGAGCCGGCGATATAGCCGCCGCAGCTGGCCAGCGCCTTGCTCAGCGTCCCCATCCAGATATCCACATCCTCGCCGCGCAGGCCGAAATGCTCGCGGATGCCGTGGCCGTGCTTGCCCATGACGCCGAGCGAATGGGCCTCGTCCACCATCAGGAACACTTTGTGGCGGTTGCGGATCTCGACGAAGGCCGGCAGGTCGGGGAAATCCCCGTCCATGCTGTAGATGCCCTCGACGACGATCAGCACGCGCTCGTAATCGCGGCGGTGCTGGCGCAGGAAATCGTCCACCTGCTCCCAGTCATTGTGCCGGAACGGCATGCGCCGGGCGCCCGAGAGGATCGAGCCCATGATGACGCTGTTGTGGATCAGCGCGTCATGCAGGATCAGGTCCTTGGGACCGAAGAGCTGGGCGATCGCGGTGACGTTGGTGCCATAACCGCTGACGAAGACCAGCGCGTCCTCGACGCGATGGATGTCGGCCAGCTGCCGCTCGAGCTCGCGATGGAACGGCCGCTCGCCGCCGACCATGCGGCTCGCCGAGACCGACGTGCCGTAGCGCTGCACGGCCTCGCTGGCCGCCGCCTGCACCTTCGGATGGCCGGAGAGACCGAGGTAATTGTAGTTTGAAAAGTTGATGAGCTCGCGGCCGCCGATCACGGTGGTGTCGCGCGCGATCCCCTCATGGGAGCGGAAGTAAGGATCCTGAAAGCCGGTGGTCTCGCCGGATTTGAGCACGCCCAGCCACAGCGGGTGATGGTCCAGCCGGTAATGCGCCTTGGGGACTGCGGAGCCTTTGCCCGCCGTCTCCGTGCTGTCCCGCATGATCTGACGCGCCAACTCGCTGCGCTGCTCAGGCGTGAGGAGCGCAACCATGTCTCTCATATTTGTCATGTCGCGCGCACCGTCGCCGCACCCCCCCGATCCTGCGCGAGTACCTGGCTACCGACGCCATCCAGCACGTCCAGCGGCGGCGTGTCAATCGTTACGGCGTTGGCAGGCGCCACAGAATCGGCCGGAGCCGGTCCCGACTCGATGCCAAGCTTGCTCGCGACGTGGCGCACCAGCTGCCCGATCGAGGTGATTTCCATCAACTCGACGGGCGAGACCGCTATGCCGAACTGCTGCTCGAATCCGAGCTGAAGCTCCACCACCATCAGCGAATCGATGCCGAGATCGAGGAGCGCCTGGTTCGGATGCAGCTTGCTGGGCGGTACCCGCAGAACCGTTGCGATCTGCTTAATGACGAGCTGCTGCACATAGCCCAGGCGCTGACCCGCCGCCATCGAGGCGAGCAGCGCGCGCAGCTCCTCGGCGCTGCGGCTCGCCTCGCCGGCAGTGGCGCTGACATCCGGGCGTACGGCGGAGAATTTCGGCGCCTTGGCGAGCTGCGGCAGGCTCATCAGCTTCGACCAGTCGAGGTCGGCGACCGCCAGCTGGCCGGCGCCGGCGACGATCGCCTGCCCCATTCGCTCGAGTCCCTCCGCCGGCACCAGCAGCTTGACGCCGAGTCGGTCGGTCATGGTCTTGGCGACATCCGCGTGGCGGGCAAGATGGCCGACCCCGCCGATGGCGCCCCAGAGCATGGCGAGCGCCGGCAGGCCGGCGCCCCGCCGCTGCTCGGCGAGCGCCTCCAGATAGAGGTTGGCGGCGACGTAGTTGGCCTGGCCGAGATTGCCGAGCAGGGTCGCCGCCGAGGAATAGAGCACGAAGAAATCGAGCGGCAGGTCGCGGGTGAGCCGGTCCAGATGCCAGGCGCCCAGCAGCTTCGGCCGCATCACCGCGAGGAAACGCTCGGCCGTCAGGTTGGCGAGCGCCGCGTCGTCGATGACGGCCGCGCAATGGATGACGCCGCGGAGCGGCGGCATCTCGCGCTTCACCGCCTCGATCAGAGCGCCGAGCGCCGCGCCGTCCGCGACATCGAGCGCCGCCTCGCGCACGGTGACACCGAGATCGCGCAGGCGCTGGAGCGCCGCCGCCGAGTCCGGCTTGGTCTCCGCACTTCGCCCGATGAGGACCAGATGGCGCGCCCCCTTCCCCGCCAACCATTCCGCCGTCGCGAGCCCGAAGCCGCCGCGGCCGCCGGTGACCAGGTAGGTCGCCCGCGGCTCAACCGCAAAGTCTCCCGCCGGCGTCTGCGCCGCGACGGCAGGCGTGCCATCGAAGGTCAGCACCACCTTGCCGATGTGGCGGGAGTGCTGCAGATGCCGGAACGCTTCCGCCGCCCGCGTCACCGGGAAGGCCCGCTGCGGCAGCGGACGAAACACCCCCTCGGAGATCAGCCCCGCCAGCTCCCTCAGCAGCGTAGCCGCCAGCACGGGCCGATCCACCAGCAGGCGGTCGACGTCGACGCCGCAGAACTGGATGTTGTTGCGGAACGGCTGCAGGCCGAGCTTGGTATTGGCCCAGAAATCGCGCTTGCCGAGCTCGATGAAGCGGCCATAGGGCCGCAGCAGTCCGACACCCTTGTGCAGCGCCTCGCCGGCGAGCGAGTTCAGCACGACATCGACGCCCTCGCCGTCGGTCAGCCGGCGCACCTCGTCGGCGAAGCCCAGCGAGCGGGAGTCGACGATATTGCGGATGCCGAGACGACGGAGGAAGTCGCGCTTCGCCGGCGTTCCCGCCGAGGCGAAGATCTCCGCGCCGGCCCACTGCGCATACTGGATCGCGGCGAGGCCGACGCCGCCTGCGGCGCCGTGGATCAGCACGCGCTCGTCGCGCTGCAGCCGCGCCAGGTGATGCAGCGAATAGTAGGCGGTCAGCATGGCGACCGGCATCGTCGCCGCGGCCTCGAAGCTCATCGCCGGTGGCTTGCGGAAGAGGCCGTCGGCCGGCAGCCTCAGATGCGAGCGGAGCGCGCCCGGCGCGAAGCCGAACACCGCGTCGCCCGGCTTCCACGCCGTCACTCCCTCGCCGACCGCCAGCACCTCGCCGGAGAATTCCATGCCGAGCGTGGCGCCCGCGTAGCCGCCCTCGAAGGCTTCCTCAGGCAGCAGCCCGATCCGCTGCAGCACGTCGCGGAAATTGAGGCCGCCGGCGCGAACGCGGATCGTCGCCTCGCCAGCCGCGGGACCGGGCACCGGCATGGGCTTCAGGACCAGACCGTCCTGACGGCTGTTCTGCGCGAGCTCGAGGCGGTAGCCGGCGGGCGCCCCCGTCGCCTCGATGGCGGCGGGCGGCGGACCGCGACGGAGCCGGCGCACGTGACGCGCGGTGCCGCGGAGAATGACCTCGTCCTCCTCGCTCGGATGCAGGATCTCGCCGACCAGCAGCGAGGTGACGACCTCCGGCCCGTCGGCAAAATCGATGTCGATCGCGCGGATCGTCATATCCGGCCGCTCGTTCCGCAGCACCCGCGCGACGCCCCAGAGCGGTGCTTGGGCGGGATCGCGGAGGCCCGGCCGCACCGGCGAGGCCGTGGCGCCCGCCGTCGCGACCCAAAGGCGGGTGCCGCCGCTGATGCCGGTCTCGACCAGCGCCTGGCAGAGCCGCAGCAGGCCGAGGCTGCCGCGCTCCTGGGCCGCCAGCGGATCGCCGACGGGATTGTCGCGCAGGCCGCGCAGGTAGACGATCTCCAGCGGGCCGTCGGCGGCTTCCTTGAGCGCGCGCGCGAGATGGACATGTCCCTCCGCCGCGTCGAGCGGCGCGCGGAAGGTGCCGTTCACCCGCTCGAAGGCCGGCGCCTCGGTGACCGTCAGCAGGCGATGGCCAAGCGCCGCCAGCCGCCGCCCGATCAGGGTGACGGGAACGCCGCGCTCGGCATCGGACCCGCCGGTGATCAGGACGAAGGTCCTCGGCTCGCCCGCGGGCTCGGCCTGGGCGTGCCCGTTGCCGGCGGCGGTGCGCGCCAGGATCACCGTCACCGGCGCGCTTTCGCGCGGCAGCACGGCGGTCTCGGTGAAGGCCGCGGCGCGCAGCGCCGCCTCCCACTGCGCCGGCGGCATCAGCGGCGTCTCGGCGCGCAGGTCGAGATCGGCGAAGGACCACCATCGGCGGCGGATGCCAAAGACGAATTCGAGGAAATCGCTGGGCGCGGGCTCGACCAGCAGCAGCAGCCCGCCCGGCCGCAGCAGCTCGCGTGCGCGCGCCAGGGCGCGGCCGAGATCGGCGCATTCGTGCAGCGCATTGGCGGCCACGATCACGTCGAACTCGGCGACCGCGAAACCTTGGCTCGCGATCTCCTGATCGAGGTCGAGTGTCGTGTAGCGAACGAAGGGATAATCCGTGAAGCGCCCCTCGGCGCGGGTCACCGCCGCCTCGCGGGGGTCGGTGAAGACATACTCGACCCGCTCCGCCGGCAGTTCCGGCAGCAGCGCGGCGGCAAGGC
>DATKPX010000270.1:0-2676 GCA_035523855.1 Allostellaceae bacterium | reverse complement strand
ACCGGCGGCATCGGTGGCGGCGATCAGAACACGCGCGCGACGCCTGCAGCGCATGGGCGGCCTTTCGCTCGTCGTGATCGATTACCTGCAGCTGATCGTTTCCGGCAAGGAGGAAAACCGGACGCAGGAAATCTCCAAGATCACCCGCGAGCTAAAGGTGATGGCGAAGGAATTGCGGGTGCCGGTGGTCGCGCTCTCGCAGCTCTCCCGCGCGGTCGAGCAGCGCGAGGACAAGCGGCCGCAGCTCTCCGACCTCCGTGAATCAGGCTCGATCGAGCAGGACGCCGACGTCGTGATGTTCGTCTACCGCGAGGAATACTATCTCTCGCGCACCGAGCCGACGCAGCGGCCGGAGGAGAGCATCGAGAAGTTCGGCGACCGCCACGACCGCTGGAAGGAACGCTGCGAGCAGGTCTATGGGCTCGCGGACGTGATGGTGGCGAAGCAGCGCCACGGCCCCATCGGCAAGGCGACCCTGCGCTTCATCGGCGAGACCACGCGGTTCGAGAACTACATCGGCTCCGACCACCTGCCGGAGCAGAACATCTGAGCCCTGGTGCGGCGACCATCCGCCTCGCCGCGCCCACGGAGAGCGCGGCGATCGCCGCGCTCGTCCAGGCCGCCTTCGCCGAGTATCGCGGGAAATTGCAGCCCGAGTCGGGGGCGCTCGCCGAGACGGCGGCGACCGTCGCGGCGGCTTTCGCCGACCACTGGGTCGCGGTGGCGGAGCGCGACGGTCGCCTCGTCGGCGCCGTCCTTTATCAGAAGCGCGGCGAGGCGATCTATCTCGGCCGCCTCTCGGTGGCGCCGGACTGCCGCGGCCAGGGCATCGCCACCGCCCTCCTCGACCAATTGGAGCGGCATGCCCGGCGCCTCGGCGCCGCCGCGGTGACACTGGGCGTCCGCATCGCGCTCCCCGAGAACCAGCGCTTCTTCGCCGCCCGCGGCTACCGCGAGACCGGCCGCGACACCCATGCCGGCTTCGCGCAGCCCACCTCGATTCGCCTGGCAAAGCCCCTCGACCCTCGCTGATCTCCCGCGAAGGCGCTAGACTGCGAGCCGATTTCTCACCTCTTCCGTGCGAACTTTCCATCCATGCCTGCCAAACGTGCCGCCCCCGCTGCCAAAGCGAAGCCGAAGGCTATACCCGCCGACAGCCGTGCCACCGCCGTGCTGGAGGTGGACCTCGCCGCGATCCAGAAAAACTGGCGCTCCCTGCAGGCGCGGGTAGGAAAGGCCGTTCAGTGCGCCGCCGTCGTCAAGGCGGACGGCTACGGGCTCGGCGCTTTGCCGGTGGGCAAGGCGCTGGCGGCGGCGGGCTGCAAGCTCTTCTTCGTGGCGACGCTCGAGGAGGGGCTGGCGCTCCGCGCCGCGCTCAAGACGCCTGACATCGCGGTGCTGAACGGGCTGCTGCCGGGCAGCGGGCGCGATTTCCTCAAGGCGCGGCTGCTCCCGGTGCTGAACGATCTCGGGCAGCTCGACGCCTGGCGCGAGCTCACCCGGTCCGAGCGCGCGCGGGCGGCGGCGATCCTTCATCTCGATACCGGCATGAATCGGCTCGGCCTCTCGCGCGCCGAGGCCAACGTGCTGGCGGACGATCCCGGGCGCCTCGCCGGCATCGCGCTCCGCGCCGTCATCAGCCATCTCGTCATCTCCGAGGAGCCGAAGCACGCCAAGAACGCGGAGCAGCGGCGTCTCTTCCTGGCGGCGCGCCGCCGGCTGCCGCCGGCGCCGGCGGGGCTCGCCAATTCCTCCGGCATCTTCCTCGGCGCCGATTTCCACTTCGATTTCGTGCGTCCGGGCGCCGCTCTCTACGGCATCAACCCGCTGCCGGGCCAGCTCAACCCGATGTCGCAAGTGGTTCGACTCAAGGGAAAAATCGTGCAGGTGCGCGACGTTGACAGGGGGGAGACCGTTGGATACGGTGCCCGCCACCGTATGGAGCGAGGGGGGCGGATTGCGACCGTTGCGGTGGGTTACGCCGACGGCTGGTTCCGCTCCTCAGGCGGCCGCGCAGTGGCGGGCATCGGCAAGCACCAGGTTCCCGTGGTCGGCCCCATCTCGATGGACCTGATGACGCTCGACGTGACGGGAGTGGATCCCGCCTTGCTGCAGCCGGGCGCCTTCGTCGATCTCATCGATGCCGCCAACACGCCCGACCTCGTCGGCGAGCGCGCCGTCACCATCGGCTATGAAGTGCTGACGACGCTCGGCCGTCGCTACCGCCGCGTCTATGTCGGCGACTGAGCGATGGGGCCGCTGCTGAGCTTCCTCGCCTCGATCGGCGCCGTATTCCTGAATGGCCTCGCGGCGGCCGGGCGAATGGCGATCTTCACCATCCGGGCGATCAGCCACTGCGTCCGTCCGCCGATCTATCCGCGCCTGATCCTGCGGCAGATGGTGGACATCGGCTACTACTCGCTCCCCGTGGTGGGATTGACCGCGCTTTTCACCGGCATGGTGCTGGCGCTGCAGACCTTCACCGGCTTCGCCAATTTCGCCGCCGAGAGCGCGGTGCCGACGGTGGTCGTGCTGTCGGTGACCCGCGAGCTCGGGCCGGTGATCGCCGGACTGATGGTGGCGGGCCGCATCGGCGCCGCGATCGCCGCCGAGCTCGGCACCATGCGTGTCACCGACCAGATCGACGCCCTCACCACCCTCTCGACCAACCCCTAC
>DATKPX010000269.1:0-2212 GCA_035523855.1 Allostellaceae bacterium | reverse complement strand
TCTCCTCGCTGTCGACGATCTCGACGACGATCGGCAGGTCCTGGGAGAGGCGCAGCACCTTGGTGGTGTGCAGCATGCTGGAATGGCCGAAGCCCATGGGGCCCCGCAGCACGGTGGCGCCGGCGAGGCCCTGCTCGCGCGCCTTCAGCACGATCGCCTCGTAGAGCGGCTGGTGGCCGTGGCGGTCGTCCTGGCCCAGGAAGATCCGCAGCAGGGTCGCGTTCTTCGGCACCGGCATGGCTCAGGCTCCTTTCAGTCCGTTGAGGCTGGCGGCGGCGACGTGGCCGAGCCACACCGCCAGCAGGCACAGCGCCACCGAGATCACGATGTTGCCGGCGGCCCAGAGCCACTCGCCGTCCTGCGCCAGCGTCAGGGTCTGCAGGCTGAAGGACGAGAAGGTGGTGTAGCCGCCGCAGATGCCGATCATCAGGAACTGCCGCATCGCCGTGCTCGCGAGCCACCGTCCATCCGGCCCGGTGAGGGTGGCGATGAAGCCGATCACGAAGGACCCCGTGATGTTGACGATGACGGTGCCCCAGGGAAAGGCCTCGCCGACCCGCTGGGCGACGAAGCCGGAGAGCCAGAAGCGCGCGACGCTGCCCAGCGCTCCGCCCAGCGCGATCCAGAGATAGCTCACCATGTCCCGTCCCGATGCGGCCGCGGTCGGCCCGCATCCTTGTGGATAGGGCGGGACCCGTCAACCCAGCCCCGCCCGGACGCGAATTTCCGCTTGGGAGAGTGAGCCAGCTCACAGGCGGGAGGCCGCGGCCGCTCCAGGATGGGCGCGAGGGTAGGGCCGCGCCCCGGGCGCGGTCCCTGGCGGGCGGCCTCTGCGGCGGCCCGCCATTGTGCTATGATGGTGAGGCTGGGAAGGCTGCCTCGCGAGAAAAGGGCCGCCCCATGCAGGGAAGCGACAACACCGAGACGCCACGCCGGCTTGCGACCATCCTCGCGGCGGATGTCGCGGGGTCGAGCCGGCTCATGGGCATCGACGAGGAGGGCACGCTGGCGCGGCTCAAGCGCCACCGGCGCGAGCTCATCGAGCCCACCATCGCCGAGCATCACGGCCGCATCGTCAAGCTCACCGGCGACGGCTATCTCGCGGAGTTCGCGAGCCCGGTCGAGGCGGTGCGCTGCGCCGTGGTGATCCAGCAGAGCATGATGGGGCGCAACGCCGCGCTGCCGCGCGACCAGTGGATCCAGTTCCGCATCGGCGTCAATCTCGGCGACATCATCATCGACACCGACGACATCTACGGTGACGGCGTCAACATCGCCGCCCGCCTCGAGGGGCTGGCGGAGCCCGGCAGCGTCTATATCTCCGGCGGCGTCTACGAGCTGGTGAAGAACAAGCTGGTGGTGGGCTACCAGTCTTTGGGCGATCAGCGGGTCAAGAACATCACCGATCCCGTGCATGTCTATCGCGTGCTGCCGGATCCGGCCGCGGTCAGGCTCTCGCGCCACATGCATGCGCGGCCGGCAATGCTGCGCTGGATCCCGATCGCGGCGGCGGCGACCGGCGCGGCGGCGATCGTGCTGACCGCCGGCTGGTATGCCTGGAACGGCAAGACCGTCAGCACCGACGCGCGGGCTGTCGCGCCGCAGCCGGCGCGGACGGTGGCGGCGGTGCCGCCGGCGGCGCCTTTCGGCCCGACGCCCTCGCCGAGCCTGGTGCCGAGCGCGCCGGCACCTGTTCCGCTCGCCGATCTGGCCCCGGCGGCGCCGCCCGCGGTGGCTCCGCCCAAGCCTGAGGAGCCACGCACCGCCGTCATCGATCCGCCGCGCCCGCCGGCGCCCGCGCCCGCCGCGATGCGCGAGCCCGAGATGGTGGCGATCGCCGGCGGCGAGTTCATGATGGGAAGCCGCGACGATCCCTCGGAGCAGCCGATCCACCGTGTGACGATCAAGCCGTTCCTGATCGGCAAGTATCCCGTCACCGTCGGCGAGTGGAAGGCCTGCGTCGCCGCCGGCGGCTGCGATGCGGTGCCGACGCGGGAGAACGATGTGACGCCGATGGACAATCTGAGCTGGACCGACGCGAAGAAATTCGCCGCCTGGCTCTCGAGCGCCAGCGGCAGGAAATATCGCCTCCCCACCGAGAGCGAATGGGAATACGCCGCGCGCGCCGGCACCCAGACCAAGTACTGGTGGGGCGACCAGATCAAGCCGGGCATGGCCTATTGCAAGGGCTGCGGCGGTGCTTACGATCCGC
>DATKPX010000268.1:0-5436 GCA_035523855.1 Allostellaceae bacterium | reverse complement strand
GCGGCGAGTTCATCGCCGATATCCGGCTGCCCGGCATGCAGGAGCTCGCCTTCCTCCGCAGCCCGCTCGCCCATGCGCGCATCCGCTCGATCGCCAAGCCCAAGGGAGCCGGGCACGCGGTCTTCACCGCCGCCGATCTCGAGGGCGTGAAGCCGATCGTCGCCAACTCACGGCTCCCCGGCTTCAAGCCGTCGGAGCAGCCGATCCTCGCCGTCGACAAGGTGCGCTATGTCGGCGAGCCGATCGCCGTCTGCGTCGCCGCGACACGGGCCGAGGCGGAGGACCTGGCCTCTGCCACCGAGGTGGAGTTCGAGGAGCTGCCGGCCGTCGTCGACATGCTGGCGGCGCGCCAGCCCGGCGCCGCGCTCGTGCACGAGGACTGGGGCGACAACGTCTTCCTGGAAACGGTGGTCGACGCCGATCTAGACGCGATCCGCGCGCGCGCGCCGATCAAGGTCACTCGCAAACTCCGCACCGCGCGGCAATGCATGTCGCCGATCGAGGGGCGCGGCGTGGTGGCGGTCTGGGACCGCCGGCAGGAACAGCTCCTGTGCTACAGCGCGACCCAGATCCCGCACATCATCCGCACCGGGCTCGCCGGCTGCCTCGGCCTCGAGCACGGCCAGGTGCGCGTGGTGCCGCCCGATGTAGGCGGCGGCTTCGGCTACAAGGGGCTGTTGCTGGCGGAGGAGGTCTGCGCCGGCTTCCTCACGCGCAAGCTCGGACTGCCGATGCGCTGGATCGAGGACCGGCGCGAGCAGCTGGTCGCCAACGCCAATTGCCGCGAGCACGACTACGACATCACCGCCTATGCGGAGCGCGACGGCACCCTCCTCGCCATCGACGCCGAGGCCACCGTCGATGCCGGCGCCTACAGCGCCTATCCCTTCTCCGCCTGCCTGGAAGCCGCGCAGGTGGCGAGCATCCTGCCCGGCCCCTATGATTTCGCGGCCTATCGCTGCAAAACCTGGTCGGCCGCCACCAACAAGCCGCCGATCCTGCCCTATCGCGGCGTGGCGCGCGCCGGCGTCTGCTTCGCCATGGAGCTCATCATCGACGCGATCGCGCGCGCGGCCGGGATCGAGCCGCACGAGGTCAGGCTCCGCAACCTGATCCCGCCGGAGAAGATGCCCTTCGACAACATCACCAAGAAGCATTTCGACAGCGGCGACTATCCGCAATGCCTGCGCCGCGCGGTCGCCGCCATCGACTTGGCCGCCGTGCGCGCGCGGCAGGCGAAGGGCGAGGCCGACGGCACCCGCATCGGCGTCGGATTCTCGATCTTCTGCGAGCAGGCGGCGCACGGCACCTCGGTCTATGCCGGCTGGGGCATCCCGATGGTGCCGGGCTTCGAGCAGGCGGAGGCGCGGCTCACCCCCGATGGCGGCCTCGAGCTTCGCGTCGGCATCCAGTCGCATGGGCAGGGGCTGGAGACGACCCTGGCGCAGGTGGCGAACGAGGTGCTCGGCATCGCCCTCGAGAAGATCCAGGTGGTGCATGGCGATACCGCGATGACGCCCTACTCCACCGGCACCTGGGGCTCGCGCTGCATGGTGATGGCGGGCGGCGCCGTGGCCTCCGCCTGCCGCGAGCTGGCGCAGCGCCTCGCCAAGATCGGCGCCCATCTGCTGCAGACGACGCCGGAACAGGTCGAGGTACGCGACGGCAAGGTCATCGGCCCCGGCGGCTCCGTCGCCATCGCCGAGATCGGCAAGACCTGGTATCTGCGGCCACAGGACCTGCCGGACGCGGTCTCGCCCGGCGGCCTCGACGTCACCGCCGGATATAAAGCCGTGCGCGACAGCGGCACCTTCAGCTATGCGGCGCACGCGGTGGTGGTCGCTGTCGATCCCGAGATCGGCACCGTCCGCATCCTCGACTACGCCGTCGTCGAGGACGGCGGCGTGCTGGTCAATCCCATGATCGTCGACGGCCAGGTGATCGGCGGCACCGCCCAGGGCATCGGCACCGCGCTCTACGAGGAGATGCCCTACGACGCGAACGGCCAGCCGCTCGCCTCGACCCTCGCCGACTACATGCTGCCGGGCGCCACCGAGGTCCCCGACCTCCGCATCGACCATATGGAGACGCCCTCGCCCTACACCCCCTTCGGCCAGAAGGGCATCGGCGAGGGCGGCGCCATCGGCCCGCCGGCGGCGATCGCCAACGCCGTCAACGACGCGCTCCGCGGGCTCGGCGCCGAGGTGACGCAGCTCCCGATCACGCCACGCCGCGTGCTGGCGGCGATCGCCGCCGGAAAGGCCGGGACGCTCTCGTGAAGCCATTCCCGTTCGACTACGAGCGGCCGCGCGATCTCGCGGAAGCGGCAAAGCTGCTGGCGCAAGGCGGCGACGGCGCCCGCGTCATCGCCGGCGGCCAGTCGCTGGGGCCGATGCTGAACCTGCGCCTGACGCGGCCGAGCCTGCTGGTCGATATCTCCAGGCTGCCGGAGCTCACCGGTGTCGAGACCGCGCCCGACGCCATCACCATCGGCGCCGCGCTTACCCACGCGTCGATCGAGGATCGCCGCATCCCCGATATCGGCCAGGAGGCGCTCTACCGGATCGCCGGCAACATCGCCTATCGCGCCGTCCGCAACCGCGGCACCATCGGCGGCAGCATCGCCCATGCGGATCCCGCCGCCGACTGGGTGACGGCGCTCACCGCCCTCGGCGCCAGCGTCGTCACCTATCGCGCCGGCGACGGCGGGCGCACCATCCCGCTCGAGGGATTCTTCCTCGCCGGCTTCGTCACCGCGCTGAAGCCCGGCGAGATCGTGCGGGCGATCCGCGTGCCCCGGCTTTCCGCGAGCGCGCGCTGGGGCTGGTACAAGATCACCCGCAAGCCCGGCGAGTTCGCCGCCGCCATCGGCGCCGTGCTGACCGATCCCGCGCGCAATCTCCGCCGCGCCGTCATCGGCGCCACCGGCGGCCCGCCGGTGCTGCTGGAGGAAGTGCCGACGGCGGATGAAGCACTGGCGGCGGCGCTGCCCGGCATCGACGCCCTCGACCGCAAGCTCTATGGCGCCGCCCTCCGCCGCGCCGAGGCGATCACTCGCCCATGAAGCCCCTCTCGCTCACCGTCAACGGCAAAACGGTCACCGCCAGTGTCGAGCCGCGCCTCAACCTCGCGGATTTCCTCCGCGACCACCAGCTCCTGACCGGGACCCACATCGGCTGCGAGCATGGCGTCTGCGGCGCCTGCACCCTCATCGTCAACGGCGAGCCCGCGCGTTCCTGCATCGCGCTGGCGGTCGCCTGCGACGGCGCCGAGGTGCGCACCATCGAGGATCTCGACGAGGATCCCGTCGCGATCCGGCTGCGCGCCGCCTTCACCGCCGAGCACGGGCTCCAATGCGGCTACTGCACGCCGGGCATACTGGTGACCGCGCGGGACATCGTGCTGCGGCTGCCCGATGCGGACGCCGACCGCATCCGCCTGGAACTCTCCGGCAATCTCTGCCGCTGCACCGGCTATGCCGGCATCGTGCGCGCGATCGAGCGCGTGCTGCGCGAGCGTCCCGTGGTCGACGCCCCGAAGAAGGTGCCGATCGCCGAGCGCAAGATCGCCGCGCCCGCTCCGCCGGCGACCGCCGCGGCCCCGGTCCGCGCTGCCGCTCCGGTCAGCGCCTCGCCGGACTCCACCCTGCGCCAGACCATCACGATCGCCCTGCCGCCCGACCGCATCTGGGCCGCGGTGAAGGATCCGACACTCGTCGCCTCCTGCGTTCCCGGCGTGACGCTGGCACCCAGCTCAAGCGCCGAGAACCTCGCCGGCGAGATGGCGGTCGCCTTCGGCCCGCTGCGCGCCCGCTTCGCCGGCACCGCCACCGTCCGCTACGACGACGCGGCGCAAAGCGGCACGATCCGCGGCGAGGGCCGCGACAGCGCCACCGGCACGCGCCTCAGGACCGACGCCGAGTTCCGCGTGAGCGAGCATGCACGCGGCAGCAAGATCGACCTCACCGCCGCCTACGCGCTGCAAGGTCCGCTGGCCCAGTTCAGCCGCGGCGCCCTGGTGCAGGCGCTCGCCGGCGAGCTCTGCCGCGAGGTCGCGCGCAACCTGGAAGCGCGCCTTACTGGCGGCGCCGCCGCGCCTCCTCAGCCGGCGAAGTTCAGCGCCGGCGCCTTCCTGCTCGGTGTGATCTGGCGGCGATTGAAAGCCCTGTTCGGCGCGGGTTAGCGCTGGAATAGCAGCGGTGCGTCCTTCGACGCGCTCGCTCGGCTTGCTTGTTCAGGATGAGGAGGCTTTCTTTGCGCCATCCTCGGTGGTCCTCATCCTGAGCAAGCGAAGCGCGTCGAAGGACGCTGGTTCGCTCTGCAGAGACTAGGCCGGCTTCGCCGCGTCCAGGATGTGCTGCGGCGTGCTGGAGACGATCTCCGCGTAGGTCGGCACGAACTTGCCGCCCTCGATGAGGCCCACGAAAGCCGGCCGCATCTCCACCAGCAGCTTGCGGATCTCGGCGTGGACTTTGATGTCGGACCATTCGCCGACCAGGTAGAAATGGTCGGGATCGTTGACGTCGCGGCAGAGCACGCCGTCTTTCACCTGGGCCGGCGATTTGTGCATGGGGTTCTCGTCGGAGTAGTCGAAGGTGTCGAAGAGCTTGATGAACTCCTCGCCCTTTCCCGGCTTGACGCGAAAATCGTAGATGTGGAAGAAGCTGCCGCTCTTTGCCAGCGGTTCGAGCGCCATGGCGGTCCTCCTCTAGAGAGCCCTGATCTGCAAACGATAGCGCAGGGCCCGTGGCGCGACAAAGGGTTCCGGCCTCCGGGCCTTGATTGCGCGCATTCCGCCGCCGACGCATACTCCTCCGCGAAGGAGTATCGGTCATGCCTGACAGCGCGCCCGCCCCCTCGCCGACGACGAACGTCCATGCCTGGCCGAGCGAGGGGCTCTCCGCCATTCCCGACTGGGTCTATACCAGCGAGGAGATCTACGAGCGCGAGATCGAGCGCATCTTCCGCGGCCGCACCTGGAATTTCGTCGCCCTCGACTGCGAGGTGCCGGAGCCCGGCAGCTTCAAGCGCTCCTTCGTGGGGCCGGTGCCGGTCATCGTCGCGCGCGGCAAGGATGGCAAGGTCAACGTCTTCGAGAATCGCTGCGCCCATCGCGGCGCCGAGCTCTGCCGGCCGGCGGCGGGCAAGACGACGGAGTTCGTCTGCCCCTATCACCAGTGGACCTACGACCTCGCCGGCAACCTGACCGCGGTGCCGTTCCGGCGCGGCATCCAGAAGCAGGGCGGCATGCCCGCCGATTTCAAGCTGGAGGACCACAACCTCCTGCAGCTCAAGGTGACGAGCCGTGGCGGCGCGATCTTCGCTTCCTTCGCCAAGGATATGGAGAGCTTCGAGGATTATGTCGGGCCCGAGGTGCTGAAAGACTTCGACGCCACCTTCGACGGGCGGAAGCTTACGCTCTTGGGGTATTACCGGA
>DATKPX010000267.1:0-8720 GCA_035523855.1 Allostellaceae bacterium | reverse complement strand
AAGCGCGCCCATCTCGAGGGCGGCGTCGGGCTGATCGCCAAGATCGACACCGAAGTCGCGAGCGCTGACCGCTACTGGCCGGATCTCGACGCGATCGCTCATAAGCCTAACGCCGAGCGCGACCTCAAGCAGACCCAGGCCTGGTATGACGGGGATGGCAATGTGGTCGAGGCGGTAGGCGGCCTCTCGCTCGCGATCGCGAACGAGGCGCGGATCTCCGATCCCGTGGTCGCCGAGTACATCAGCGCGCGACAGCTGGCCTGGGTGATCCGCGACAACGCCGGCGCCGAATGCACGGTGGCGCGCACCTTCGTGGCGAAGTCGCAGCCCTTCTCGCCGCCGACCCGGACCACCCTCGACGGCATGCGCGCCGCGGCGAAGTCCGCCTGGTCCGCGCTGAACGATCTGGTGACGCGGCCGGGCGTGGCGCCGGCGATCGCGAGCGCCGTCCATGACGGGAACGCCTCCTACGCCAAGGCGATCGCGGATCGCGACGCCGTCTACAAGAAATTCGACGATAGCGGCAAGCCCGCGATGGCGCCTGACGAGTGGACGAAGATGTGCAACACCCCCTTCGCCGGCATCATCAACATCGCCACCACCGCCTCGAGCCTGATGGAAAGCCACGCCGCGGCGCTCGAATCCCACGCCTGGGGCCGCGTCGCTGTCGACGGCACGGTGCTCGCCGCCGCCCTCGCCTTCAGCATGCTGGGCCTGCTGCTGGTGCGCCGGCGCTTCGGCCAGCCCGTGGAAGGCCTCACCGTCGCGATCGAGCATCTGGCGCGCCAGGATTACAGCGTCCCCGTGCGCGGTACCGGCTATGACGACGAGCTCGGCACTATGGCCACCACATTGGAGCAGCTCCGCCGCAGCGCGCAGCAGGCGGAGCGCGCCGCCAAGGAGAGTTTCGCCGCCAAGGAGACCGAGCTCAAGCGCGCCAACGCCATCGACGGCCACTGCCACGCCTTCGACGCCTCGATCCGCAGCGCCCTCGAGACCGTCGATCAGGCCACCGGCAACATGACGGAGACGGCGAACGGCATGTCGGCGACGGCGAGGACCACCGCCGAGCGCG
Organism: Allostellaceae bacterium; assembly: GCA_035523855.1. Taxonomy (GTDB): domain Bacteria; phylum Pseudomonadota; class Alphaproteobacteria; order ATCC43930; family CGMCC-115725; genus DASZHJ01. The sequence goes on along the minus strand of DATKPX010000267.1, from coordinate 7,645 downwards.
CCGGCGCCGCCGCCAGCGCCTCCGGCAACGCCTCCGCCAATGTGCAGACCGTCGCCGCCGCCGCCGAGCAGCTCGCCTCCTCGGTCTCCGAGATCAGCCGCCAGGTGGCGTCAGCGGCGCGCGTCGCCGCCAACGCCGCCGACCGCGCCGACCGCACCAATCAGTCGGTGCAAGGGCTGGCGGAGGCCGCCGACAAGATCGGCGAGGTGGTGAAGCTGATCAGCGCGATCGCCAGCCAGACCAACCTGCTCGCGCTCAACGCCACCATCGAGGCGGCGCGCGCCGGCGAGGCCGGCAAGGGCTTCGCGGTGGTGGCGAGCGAGGTAAAGTCGCTCGCCAACCAGACCGCAAAGGCGACCGAGGAGATCGCGAGCCAGGTGAACGCGATCCAGAACGCCACTGGCGATGCGGTGACCGCGATCAAGGAGATCGGCGCCGTCATCACCGAGGTCAACGACATCAGCACCACCATCGCCGCGGCGGTGGAGCAGCAGGGCGCCGCCACTCAGGAGATCGCGCGGAACGCCCAGCAGGCGGCCGCCGGCACCAGCGAGGTGGCGCAGAACGTCACCGGCGTCACCGAGGCCGCCGCCACCACCGGCGACGCTGCCGGCAAGATGCTGGCGGCGGTGAGCGCGGTCACCGAGCAATCGGCGGCGCTCCGCGCCGAGGTCGACGGCTTCCTGCGAAAGATCCGCGCGGCCTGAGCCGGCTCAGGCGGCGCTGCGCCCCTTTGCCGGGGCGAGCGCCACCTGCAGCGCCTGGTCGACGGTCTCGAGCCAGACGAACTCCAGCGCCTGCCGCGCCTCCTCGGGGATGTCCTCGAAGTCGCGCCGGTTGCGCGCCGGCAGCATCACCGTCTTGATGCCCGCCAGCATCGCCGCCAGCACCTTCTCCTTGATGCCGCCCACCGGCAGCACCAGCCCGCGCAGGCTGATCTCGCCGGTCATGGCGAGATCGCTGCGCACCGCGCGGCCGGTGGCAAGCGAGGCGAGCGCCGTGAACATGGCGACGCCGGCGCTCGGCCCGTCCTTCGGCGTGGCGCCCGCGGGGACGTGCAGGTGGATGTCGCTCTTGTCCAGCACCTCCGGATCGATCTTGAGCTCGCGCGACTTCGACTTCACGAGGCTGAACGCCGCCTGGGCGCTCTCCTTCATGACGTCGCCAAGCTGGCCCGTCAGGATCAGCTTGCCATGGCCCGGGATGCGGGTCGCCTCGATGAAGAGGATGTCGCCGCCGACCGGGGTCCAGGCGAGGCCGGTCGCGACGCCCGGCACGCTGGTGCGCTGCGCCTGCTCGGATTCGAAGCGCGGCGCGCCGAGGATCTCGGAGATCTCCTTCTCGGTGATGTCGATATGGCTCGCCGAACCGTCGGCGATGCGGACGGCCGAGCGGCGCAGCACGCCGCCGATCTCGCGCTCGAGATTGCGCACGCCCGCTTCCCGCGTATAGCCGCGGATCACCGCCTTCAGCGCCTCGTCGCTGATCGTCACCTGCTCCGGCTTCAAGCCGTTCTCGCCGAGCTGGCGCGGCAACAGGTAGCGCTTGGCGATCTGCAGCCGCTCCGCCACCGTGTAGCCCGAAAGCTGGATCAGCTCCATGCGGTCGAGCAGTGGGCCCGGGATGGTGTCGAGCATGTTGGCGGTCGCGATGAACATCACCTTGCTGAGGTCGAAGGTGACGCCGAGGTAGTTGTCGCGGAAGGTGGAGTTCTGCGCGGGATCGAGCACCTCCAGCAGCGCCGAGGCGGGATCGCCCTGGACGCCGCGGCCGAGCTTGTCGATCTCGTCCAGCATCATGACGCAGTCCCGCGCGCCGGCGCGGCGCAGGCCCTGGATGATGTTGCCGGGAAGCGCGCCGATATAGGTCCGCCGGTGGCCGCGGATCTCCGCCTCGTCATGGACGCCGCCCAGGCTCACGCGCACGAACTTCCGGCCGGTCGCGCGCGCGATGCTCTGGCCGAGCGAGGTCTTGCCGACGCCGGGCGGGCCGACGAAGCAGAGGATCGGCGCCTTGCCGGTGGGGTTGAGCTTCTGCACGGCCAGATGCTCGATGATCCGCCGCTTGATCTTCTCCAGACCGTAATGGTCCTCCTCCAGCACCTTGCGCGCGGCCTGGATGTCGATCTCCTTGGCGGTCTCGACGCTCCACGGCAGCTCGGTCAGCCACTCGAGGTAAGTCCGCAGCATGGAGGCCTCGCCGGCGGCGTCGGGCATCCGCTGCAGGCGCGCGAGCTCCTTCTTCGCGTGCTTCTCCACGTCCTCGGGCATCTTCGCCTTGGCAATCGCCTCGGCGAGCTTATCGGTGTCGCCGCCGCCCTCCTCGCCCTCGCCGAGCTCGCTCTGGATCGTCTTCAGCTGCTCGCGCAGGATGTGCTCGCGCTGGCGGCTCTCCATGGTGGCGCGGGTGCGCTCGCCGATGTCGTGCGAGAGGCGCAGCACCTCGAGCCGGTAGGAAAGGAACCACAGCACACGGTCCAGGCGCGCCTTCAGGTCGAAGGTCTCCAGGATCTGCTGCTTCTCCTCGGTCTTGATGTCGAGGAAGCTGGTGACGAGATCGGCGAGCGCCGAGGCCGACGGCACGGTCTGCACCGTCGCCGCGAGCTCATCGGGCGCCGTGGGGATGAGCTTCAGCGTCTCCGCCGCGCGCTCCTTCAGCTGTATGAAGCGGGCCTCGACCTCGGGCCCGGTCTCCGCCGGTTCCTCGATCCGCTCGATGCGGGCGGCGAGGAACGGGTATCCGGTCAGGAACTCGACCACGCGGAAGCGCTGGTCGCCGCGGGCGATCAGGTGATGGCTGCCATCCTGCGCGGTGACATAGCGGATGACGTGCCCGACGGTACCGATCTCGAAGAGATCGGCGGGGCCAGGCTCGGCCATCTGCGGATCGCGCTGCAGCAGGGTCGCGATCGGCAGCTGCGCGCGGACCGCGTGCTGGATCGCCGCGACCGAGCGCTCGCGGCCCACGGAGAACGGCATGATGACAGAAGGGAACAGCAGGCTGTCGCGCAGCGGCAGCACCGGCACCGCATCCGGCGGCAGCTTGATCGCCGCAGCGCCGGATGTGGCGGCGACGCCGGGCGACGGCGACGCGATGCCGGTGTCCTGCGCTTCGCCTTCTTTTTTCAGATCAGGGTTGATGTCTGACATTTCCATGATTGGTGATCCCAGGGATCGATAGCCGAATAGAATAGATAGGTGCGATCAGCCGAGCTTGCGCAGCGACAGCATCAGGCAGCCGTTGACAAACTGGCGACCGCCCAGCTGGTAGCGTCCCGCCGGCAGCGGCACCCGGCGCTCGTAGCGGCCGTAGGGAATCTCCAGCCGGCGGACGACCGCGGGCTCCGACACCTCCGGCAGGTTCCGCTCGCCGGAGATCAGCAGCGCGCCGCTGTCGAACGACACCTCGACGCCGCCGGGATCGACGCCGGGCAGCGCCACTTCGATAAAGAGTCCCTCGGCGGTCTCGAAGACGTCGACCGGCGGCTCCCAATGCGGCTGGCGCGCGCTCCGCCCGAGCTCGAAGAACTGCCGATGCAGGCGCTCCGCCTCGTCCAGCATCCGGCGTGCATCGCCCCACATCCAGACGGACGGGTTTCTTGGTGGCATGACCTTCCCCGCTCTCCTGAGCCTTGCGCTGCAGCAGAGATGGTTACGGTGCGTTAATTCGTCTAGAGCAACGCCAAGAACCTGGTTCGCTCGCAAAGCGATGCTCGGGTACTTGCGGGTCCCTCGACAGTGTCTCCGCCCGACCTTCAGCCGCTCGCCGTCCTAGCCCGTAAGGAGGACCAGAATTCCAGCGGCTCTAATTTGTTGTTAATATTAGACATATTACTAGCTTACCGGGTCGCACGGGATCGGGGAGAGTTGGGGTGGTGATACTAGCATGGTCGCTGGCGTCGGTCATCGTGGGGGCCGACGCGCTCGTCCTCGATTGGCTGCCGATCTCCTTCAAGGGCCTGGGCTCGGTCATCGTCTGCGTCCTGCTGTTGATTGGCGCGGCACTTGCGCTCGGCGAGCGCTTGCCGCGCATCGCTCTACTGGCGAATTGCGCGGCGCTCTGGTGCGTCATGCTAGTCGCAGGACCGATCCTGACCTACTGCGCGGCGACGGTGGCGGCGCCGTTGCGCGATGCAGAGTTCGTGCGCCTGGATGCGGTGCTCGGCTTCGACTGGAGCGCACATGCCGTCTGGATTGCGGGCCATCCCCTGCTGGGGGAGGCCCTGCTTGTCGCGTATCGGACCCTGCTCTTCCAGGGCCTTCTCGCCATGGTGTACCTGCCGCTCTGCGGACGCGAAACACAGTTCTTCGAAACCTACTCGGCAACCGTGCTCTCGATCATGCTGACGGCCGCGGGCTCGGCGGTGCTTCCGGCGAGAGGACCCGTCTCCTACTTCTTTCCTGACCTGGCCAGCACCGTACCGCATCTGCCGCACCTCTTCGCCCTGCGCAGCGGACAACCGACGGTGTTCGAACTGAGCTCGCTGACCGGCATCGTGAACTTTCCCTCGTTCCACTGCGCAGCCGGCCTTCTCAACATCTGGGGCTTCCGCCGCTGCGGCTTGGCGAGCTGGCTTGTCGCGGCGCTGAATGGCGTGATGCTCGTATCGATCCCCGCCATCGGGACCCACTATCTCGTCGACCTCCTCGGCGGCGCTGCGGTCGCCGCCGCCAGTCTCGCCGGTGCCCTCGTCGCGAGGCGCGCCGCCGCGCCGGCGGCGCGATACCTGTCCCGATCCTCCGCGATCGTCTCGTCCGCAGCCCTGCTTCCGGAAAGCCGCTCCTGATCCCGCGCGCCCGGCGTGCTCGCCAGCGATCGTCGAGGGGGGAACTGTCGGACTGGCGAGGCGGTTTCTGGAGATAGACGCTTGCCAAGGCCGGACCACTTCATCCATGACGGCAGAAGCGGCGGCCAATGCAACCGGCGGCTGGTCCCTCGCCGGGCAGAGCCCGCGGCTGCTGCCCCCGGGTGACCGCGCCGACAGGAGGTTGGCATGACACGCAGCGACGTTCTGATCGTCGGCGCCGGCCCGACCGGCCTTGTCCTCGCGCTCTGGCTGGCGAAGCTCGGCGTCAAGCCGCGCATCATCGACAAGACGGCGGAGCCGGGCACCACCTCCCGCGCGCTCGCCGTGCAGGCGCGGACGCTCGAGCTCTACCGCCAGCTCGGCCTCGACGAGCCGGTGGTCGCACGCGGCCACAAGGTGCCGGCGGTCAATCTCTGGGTCCGCGGCGCGCGCGCCGCGCGGATGCCGTTCCAGACCGTGGGCGAAGACCTGACGCCCTATCCCTTCCTGCAGATCTTTCCGCAGGACCAGCACGAGCGGCTGCTGATCGAGCGCCTGCAGGCACTGGGCGTCACCGTGGAGCGGCGCACCGAGCTGCGCGGCTTCACGGACGGCGGCGACCGCGTCACCGCCCGGCTGGTCGGGCCCGACGGTCGCGAGGAGAGCGCGGAGGCCGCCTTCATCGCCGGCTGCGACGGCGCGCGCTCGATCGTGCGCGAGACGCTCGGCACGGGATATGCCGGCGGGACCTACCGGCAGGTCTTCTACGTTGCCGACGTCGAGGCGACCGGTCCGGCGATGGACGGCGAGCTGCATGTCGACCTCGACGAGGCGGATTTCCTCGCCGTCTTTCCGCTCGCCGGCGAAGGCCGCGCGCGCCTCATCGGCACCGTGCGGGACGAGCGCGCCGAGCATCCCGAGCAGCTCAAGTTCGAGGATGTGAGCGATCGCGCCATCCAGCATCTCAAGGTGAAGATCGGACGGGTGAACTGGTTCTCCACCTATCGCGTCCATCACCGGATAACCGAGCATTTCCGCCGCGGCCGCGCCTTCCTGCTCGGCGACGCCGCACATATCCACAGCCCCGCCGGCGGCCAGGGCATGAACACCGGGATCGGCGATGCCATCAACCTCGCCTGGAAGCTGGCGACGGTGGTGGGCGGCCGCGCCGAGGACCGGCTGCTCGACAGTTACGAGGCGGAGCGCATTGCCTTCGCCCGCCGCCTCGTCGCCACCACGGACCGCGTCTTCACCTTCGCCACCGCCGAGGGCCGGGTCGCCGACATCCTGCGCACCCGCATCGCCCCCGTGCTGCTGCCCGGCGTCTTCTCCCTCGAGCCGGTGCGCGAATACTTCTTCCGCACGGTCTCGCAGATCACCTTGAACTATCGCGGCATGCCGCTCAGCGCCGGCGCCGCCGGCCATGTGCATGGCGGCGACCGCCTGCCCTGGGTGCGCGGCGCCGGCGCGGACAACTTCGCCAGCCTCGTCGAGCCGCACTGGCAGGTGCACGTCTACGGCACCGCCAGCACGGCGCTGGCGGCGTGGTGCGCGGAACACGAGGTGCCACTGCGCGCCTTCGAGTGGATGCCCGACTACGAGACGGCGGGGCTGGCGCGCGACGCGCTCTATCTGTTGCGGCCTGACACCTATGTGGCGCTTGCCGATGCGGCCGGCGATCCCCGGGCGCTCGACCGATATTTCTCCGAGCGCGGCATCCGGCTCCGCTAGCCGGGCTTGCCGGCGCGCACCCGCTCGAGACGGACCTGCAGCGAGCTGCTGCGGGAGAGCGTCCACCGACTGTCGCCGGCGATCCGCTCCACCGCCTGCACCAGATTTCGATTGCGCCGCGCCAGCCGCTCGAACTCGGACGAGCAGCCGCTGGGCGGCGGCTGCGTCGTGATGTGCCGATCCGCCTGCCAGAGCTCGAAGGAGCCGGCGACATCGGAGCAGACATCGCAGACCGCCTGCGCCCCGGCAATCGCCGAGGCGTCGTCCTCGTCGGTGAAATCCATCCGGCCGACGATCGAGCTGTCCTGGCCGTGAAAATAGAGGCGGTATTGCTGCATGGGCGCCTCCGTGTTCTGCGGATTACGCCGGTAGGCAATGTTAGCGCCGCGACGCGCGGACCTTAAAGAGAAAAGCCCCGGCCGCTCATCAATCATTTGGGAGCGCACCGTGAGGGACCATCCCGATAGACGGAAAGGTTTCCGTCACGCCAATGTCTTTATTGCAGGCTGAGGCGCTGGCGGCGACCGGCCGCGTCTCCAGGCTCTACGCTTTCACCGGGGCGGCATCGCGCTCGAGACGATCGGCCATGCGGTCGAGATCCGCCGCCTGCCGCAGCAGCGCAGCACGGCTGCTGGCGAGACGCACCTGCTCCGCGATGGTCCGCAGTTCCTCGGCGCGGGCGCGCCAGCTCCTCGCCTGTCCCGCCTCGACCATGCGAGGAGGCTAGCGCCACCCTCATACGGTGGTGTGGAGCAAAGATGGGACGGCGGCGCGCGTCAGCCCGCCTTGCGCTTCCGATGCGGCTTTGCCGCTTCCTTCGAGCGCGCCGCGGGCTTCGCCTCCTTGCGGCCGCCGCCATCGACGGGCAGCAGCAGGCTGCCCTGCCGGCGATCGGCGTGCTTCTTGCGCGCCACCGGCGCCTCGCCGCCTTTGCCTTTCTCCGCGAGGCTGCGTTTCAGCGCCGCCATCAGGTCGACCACGTTGCTCGGCTCGGAGATCGGCGCGTGCTTCGGCTTCGGCATGCCCTTCGCCTTGGCCTCGATGAGCTTGCGCAGCTCGTCCTGGTAGGTGTCGTGGAAGTCGGCGGGCTCGAACTTTCCCTTCAGCCGATCCATGATGGTCTCCGCG
>DATKPX010000266.1:0-2153 GCA_035523855.1 Allostellaceae bacterium | reverse complement strand
ACGCTGCTGGCGCGCGCGGTTGCCGGCGAGGCGGGCGTGCCGTTCTTCTCGATCAGCGGCTCGGAATTCGTCGAGATGTTCGTCGGCGTCGGCGCGGCGCGCGTGCGCGACCTCTTCGAGCAGGCGCGGCAGAAGGCGCCCGCCATCATCTTCATCGACGAGCTCGACGCGCTCGGCCGCGCCCGCGGCGCCTATCCCGGCATCGGCGGTCATGACGAGAAGGAGCAGACCCTCAACCAACTGCTGGTGGAGCTCGACGGCTTCGACGTCAAGTCGGGCCTCGTCCTGCTCGCCGCCACCAACCGGCCGGAGATCCTCGATCCCGCGCTGCTGCGCGCCGGCCGCTTCGACCGCCAGGTCCTGGTGGACCGGCCCGACAAGGTGGGCCGCATCCAGATCCTCAAAGTCCACATGAAGAAGGCGAAGCTCGCCTCCGACGTCGATCCCGAGCAGATCGCCGCACTGACGCCGGGCTTCACCGGCGCCGATCTCGCCAACCTCGTCAACGAGGCCGCGCTGATCGCGACGCGCCGCAACGCCGACGCCGTCACCCTCGACGATTTCACCCAGGCGGTGGAGCGCATCGTCGCCGGCCTCGAGAAGAAGAACCGGCTGCTGGTGCCGCACGAGCGCGAGGTGGTGGCGCATCACGAGATGGGCCACACGCTGGTGGCGCTGTCGCTCCCCGGCACCGACACCGTGCACAAGGTCTCGATCATCCCGCGCGGCGTCGGCGCGCTGGGATACACGATCCAGCGGCCGACCGAGGACCGCTTCCTGATGACGAAGGCGGAGCTCGAGAACAAGATGGCGGTGCTGCTGGGCGGCCGCGCGGCGGAGCAGATCATCTTCGGCGAGATCTCCACCGGCGCCGCCGACGACATCCAGAAGGTGACCAACATCGCCCGCAGCATGGCGACCCGCTACGGCATGGTGGAGAAGCTCGGCAACATCACCTACGAGGCGGAGGATCAGAGCTTCCTGCGCGGCCCCATGGGTGGCGGTTTTCACGAGAAGAGCTACAGCGAGGCGACGGCGCGCGAGATCGACGAGGCGGTGAAGGCGATCGTCGACGGCGCCTTCAGCCGCACCCTCGCGTTGCTGCGCGCCAAGCGGGCGATCCTCGAGCGCGGCGCCAGGCTGCTGCTGGAGAAGGAGACCCTCACCGAGGAGGATCTGAAGACCCTGCTGGCGACAGACCGGCCGGCGGCGGCGCAGTAGCGGAGCGATCGCCGGTGAGCGGACTTTCCGAGCGCGACATCCTGATCGTGGTGGACGTGCAGAACGATTTCTGCCCCGGCGGCGCGCTCGGCGTCGCCCGCGGCGACGAGGTGGTGGCGGCGGCGAACCGGCTCGCCCAGCGCTTTCCCCATGTGGTGCTGACCCAGGACTGGCATCGTCCCGGCCATCTTTCCTTCGCCAGCAGCCATGCCGGCCGCCGGCCCTACGAGACCGTCGAGCTCTTCTACGGGCGGCAGATCCTGTGGCCCGACCACTGCGTCGCCGGCAGCGACGGCGCCGCCTTTCATCGCCAGCTCGAGATCCCGCATGCGGAGCTGGTGGTCCGCAAGGGCTTCCGCGTCGAGATCGACAGCTATTCCGCCTTCTACGAGAACGACCGCACGACGCCGACCGGGCTCGGCGGCTATCTGCGCGAGCGCCGCTTCAGCCGCATCTTCCTCGCCGGGCTGGCCACCGATTTCTGCGTCCACTACTCCGCCCTCGACGCGCGGCGCGAAGGCTTCGACGCGGTGGTGGTGGAGGACGCCTGCCGCGGCATCGACCTCGACGGCTCGCTGGCCCGCGCCTGGGCGCAGATGCTGGAAGCCGGCGTGCGACGCGCCTACAGCGAGGAAGTGGGAAATTAGCGTGCGGAAGCATCGGGAGGGTGAGGGTTTCTCTTGGCCCGATCCTCACCCCGTCCTTTAATCGAGCCCTCGCACCTTCGGGGAGACGCCGATGCCGCCGCTGCCGCTCACCCTCGCCATCAGCGAATACGATCACGTCCGCGATCTGGCATCCGGCCGGGTCAAGCCGGAGGGCATCGATCTCACCGTGCTGACGCTGCCGATCGAGGAGATCTTCTTCCGCTTCACCCTCTACCGGGAGTGGGATCTCTCGGAGATGTCGATGGGGAAATACGTGTCGCTCAT
>DATKPX010000265.1:0-11196 GCA_035523855.1 Allostellaceae bacterium | reverse complement strand
CCGCGGCGCCGAGCACCAGCGCCTTCTCACCGCTCGCCCGATTGCCCGCCGCCTCGACCGCCATGCTGCGCGCGACTCTAGCGGCGCCGCCGCGGCACCCCTACCGCATTCTTGTCACGGGACATCCTCCGACGCCGGCGGGCGACACAGGGTTAACCCCGGGGCGCGCTGGACAGCGGGTCGAGGGGTTGCTATGGCCTTGGCGCGAGGAAGGATCCCGCCGCCATGGCGCTCAAGAAGCCGCTGGTCATCGTCACGCGCAAGCTCCCCGACGTCATCGAGACGCGGATGATGGAGCTGTTCGATCCGCGCCTCAATGCCGACGACCGCCCGATGACGCCGCAGGAGCTGATCGCGGCGGTGCAGCAGGCGGATGTGCTGGTGCCGACGGTGACCGACCGCATCGACGCCGCCCTCCTCCAGCATGCGGGACCGAAGCTCAAGCTCATCGCCTCCTTCGGCACCGGCGTCGATCACATCGACGCGGCGGCGGCGCGCGCCAAGGGCATCACCGTCACCAACACGCCGGGCGTCCTCACCGAGGACACCGCGGACATGACCATGGCGCTGATCCTGGCGCTGGCGCGCCGCCTGGTGGAGGGCGAGCGCCTGGTGCGCGAGGGGCGCTGGCAGGGCTGGGGCCCGACCTTGATGCTGGGCCATCGCCTCAGCGGGAAGCGGCTCGGCATCATCGGCATGGGGCGCATCGGCCAGGCGGTGGCGCGGCGCGCCCGCGGCTTCGGCCTCTCGATCCACTACCACAACCGCCGCCGCGTGCCCGAGGCGGTGGAGCAGGAGCTCGAGGCGACCTACTGGGAGAGCCTCGACCAGATGCTGGCGCGGATGGACATCCTTTCGGTGAACTGCCCGCATACGCCGGCGACCTTTCACCTGCTGTCGGCGCGGCGCCTCAAGCTGCTGCGGCGCGAATGCCTCATCGTCAACACGGCGCGCGGCGAGGTGATCGACGAGGACGAGCTGACGCGCATGCTGGTGGCGGGCGACATCGCCGGCGCCGGCCTCGATGTCTTCGAGCACGAGCCCGCCGTCAATCCCAAGCTCCTCAAGCTCGAGAACGTCGTCCTGCTGCCGCACATGGGCTCCGCCACGCTCGAGGGCCGCATCGGCATGGGCGAGAAGGTCATCATCAACATCAAGACCTTCGCCGACGGCCACCGTCCGCCCGACCGGGTGATCGACGGCGTGGGATAAAGCTGCTGGATCGGCTGCGCTGCGTCCTTCGACGCGCTCCCTCCGCTCGCTTGCTCAGGATGAGGCGCCTTCCAAATGCCCTCTCCCAATGTCCTCATCCCGAGCAAGCGAAGCGCGCGTCGAAGGACGCACGCTGCCTCTGCAGCGCAGCTCACTTGATCGACAGCCCCAGCAGCGCCGGCACGTCGTTCGGGTTCATCGTCGAGAGCCGGCTCAAGGTCGCGAGCGTCAGCGGCTTCGGCGGCTCGATCGAGAGGGTGATCGCCTGGGGCGACTTGAGGAAGGCGATCACGGCGTCGAGCATCTGGGCGCGCGGCGTGTTGACCAGGATGGCGCGTGCCTGGGCCTCGAGCTGGGCGATGAGCGCGGCGCGGAAGGCGTCGACGTCCTGGTTGGCGCGCTTGGCCGAATAGGCGATGAGCCGGTTGGCGAAGGAATCATCCTCGTAGCGGATCTCGAGGTGGCGCAGCGTCGAGGTCAGGAAGCGCTGCAGCGCCTGCACGGGATCGTCGGAGCCGGGATCGATGGCGAGGTCGCCGAGATCGAGGCTGATGATGAGGGAGCCGAGCTTCGGCAGCACGAAGGCATAGCGCGGGATCGCCAGCGTCTTGGCGTCCGGGTCGTATTGGATCTTCATGTCGACGTCGAGCACCAGCTCGGTGATGCCGAGATCGGCGGCGCTGAAGCCGGCGGGCGAGGGCGGCAGCCGGCTCAGATCGACGGCGAGGCCGCCGAGCTTGAAATCGACGTCGGTGGCCATGTCGATCGAGCCCGCCATGCTCGTCTCGACCGACTTCAGCGTCACCACCGCGTGGCCCCCGGATTCCGAGGCGAGATCGCGCAGCGCGAAGTGCCGGAGGAAGATGCGGCCGGGATCGAAGGGGCTCGGCGGAAAGCCCAGCGCCGCCATCGCCGCCCGCGCCTTCGCCGAGCGCGGCCGGTAGGCGAGCCCCTCCAGCGCCACCGAGCCCAGGGTGAGCCGGCCCTCGGCGATCTCGGCGGCGAGGCCCTCGAGCGCGAAGCCGCCGAGGCTGCCCGGCGCCAGGTCGCTCATCATCAGGCGGCCGAGCGTCAGATGCGCCGCGTTCTTGCCGGCGGCCCGCGCGTCGAGGCCGGCGTACTCGATCTTCTCGAAGGCGATGCCGGCGAAGATCTCGCCGACGCGGTCCGGCGAGATCGCGGGGTCGTTGGCGAGCGCGGTGACGAGCCGGCGCAGCTTGACGCCGCGCACCTCCGCGTGCCGCACCGTCGCCGAGAGCGGCCCCGTCGCAACCTGCATGCCGTCCCAGGTGACCGCCTCCACCGGCTTGTAGAAGGTCTGGTCGGTGAGCGCCTCCGGCCCCTGATCGAGCAGCGCCGCGGCGGCGGCGATGTCGATGCCGCTGGAGTCGATGCGCTCGACCTCGTAATGCGCCTCCTGTCCGCTGGGCGCGGCATCGGCGGCAAGCGCGCGGATCTCGACGCGGCCGATCTTGCCGCCGCCGATCGCCTCGGCGGTCACCTGCTCGGCGAACCCGTGCCGGCTGTGGCTCGGAAACACATAGCGATAGTTCTGGAACTCGACGCGCGTGGCCCTGAGGCCGGCGAGCGCGCGCACCGCGCCGGCATAGTCGGAGCCGAGGCCGGCGATGGCGGCGGGATCGAGGGAGGCGGGATCGACGAGGGTGAGCGTCTTCGCCTCGTAGCGACCGCCCTGCGGCACCTCGACCGCCGCATCGGAAAGGATCACGGTGCGGGCGATCGGGCGCGGGCTGCCATGCGGTCCGAACAGCAGATGCTTGATGCCGAGCGGATCGATCCCGTCGAGGGTGAGGTGGCCGACGCGGATCGATTTCCAGGGCGCGTCCACCGCCTCGGCGGCGATCTCGTCGACGTCGAAGCGGTCGGCGATGAGCGAGTAGTGCGTGGCGCCATGGGTGGCGCCGCCTTTCGCCGGCACCAGCATCGCGGCGAGACTCTCTTCCGCCAGGCGCTCGGCATAGCGGTCGACGGCGAAGCCGCCGGCCACCGCGGCGATGATGACGACCGCGCCGGCGGCCGCTCCCACTACCCAGCGTTTCATGAAAATCCTCGCGACCTGCCCGCACCAAGCATAGCCGCGCCGGGACGGCGTTTCTAGTTAACGGTGCGTTGATCCGCAGGTCGGGCAGAGCGGGTCGCGGGGTATCCGGATGCGCTGAAAATCGGCGCGAAGCGCGTCGTAGAGCAGGAGCGTGCCGCTCAGGCTCTCGCCGAGCCCCAGCAGCTCCTTCAGCACTTCCACCGCTTGCAGCGTGCCCATGACGCCAGCGACCGCGCCCAATATGCCGGCGGTCTCGCAGCGCGGCACCAGGTCCGGCGGCGGCGGCTCGCGGAAGAGGCAGCGATAGCAGGGATCGGGCGGACCCAGATAGGGCTTGAAGGTGGAGAGCTGCCCGTCGAAGGGCGCGAGCGAGGCGGCGACCAGCGTCTTCTCCAGGCGGAAGCAGGCGTCGTTCAGGAGATAGCGGGTGTCGAAATTGTCGCTGCCATCGGCGACGAGATCGTAGGCGCCGACCATCGCGTCGAGGTTCGCCGGACCGAGGCGCACCGCGTGGCGCTCCACCCGCACCTCGGGATTGAGCGCCTTCAGCGTCGCCTCGGCGCTCTCCACCTTGAGCGCGCCGATCGCCGAGGTGGGATGCACGATCTGCCGCTGCAGGTTCGAGAGATCGACGGTGTCGTCGTCGATGACCCCCAGCGTGCCGACGCCGGCGGCGGCGAGGTAGAGCAGCAGCGGCGAGCCCAGGCCGCCCGCCCCCACCACCAGCACCCGCGCGGCCATCAGCCTCGCCTGCCCCGCCTCGCCGACCTCGTCGAGGATCAGGTGGCGGGCGTAGCGCTGGAATTGCGCCTCGGTGAGCTCCATGACGCGCGCGGAGACGCGCTCTCCGCTCAGATCCCTTCGAAGAGCGCGGTGGAAAGATAGCGCTCGGCGAAGTCCGGCAGGATGACGACGATCTGCTTGCCCGCCATGTCCGGCCGCGCGCCCACCTCCAGCGCCGCCGCCAGCGCCGCGCCGGCGGAGATGCCGACCGGCACGCCCTCCAGCCGCGCCACCTCGCGGGCGGTCTTGATCGCGGTGTCGTTGCCGATGCGGACGATCTCGTCGATCAGCTTCACGTCGAGGATCTGCGGGATGAATCCGGCGCCGATGCCCTGGATCTTGTGCGGGCCCGGCGGGCCGCCCGACAGCACCGCGCTGTCCTCGGGCTCGACCGCGATCATCTTGAGGCCGGGCTTGCGCGGCTTCAGCACCGAGCCGACGCCGGTCAAGGTGCCGCCGGTACCGACGCCGCTCACCACCGCATCGACCGCGCCGCCGGTGTCCTTCCAGATCTCCTCCGCGGTGGTGCGGCGGTGGATCTCGGGATTGGCGGCATTCTGGAACTGCTGCGGGATGAAGGCGTCGGGCAGCGCCTTCACCAGCTCCTCCGCCTTGGCGATGGCGCCCTTCATGCCCTGCGCCGCCGGCGTCAATTCGAGCTGCGCGCCCAGCAGCAGCAGCATCTTGCGCCGCTCGATCGACATGCTGTCGGGCATGGTGAGGATGAGTTTGTAGCCCTTGGCGGCGCAGACGAAGGCAAGCGCGATGCCGGTATTGCCCGAGGTGGGCTCCACCAGCACCGTTCCCGGCTTGATGCGGCCGGCCGCCTCGGCGGCGGCGATCATGTTGACGCCGATGCGGTCCTTCACCGAGGCCATCGGGTTGAAGAACTCGCATTTGCCGATGATGTCGGCCTTGGCGCCATGCGCCTTGGCGAGGCGCGGCAGCCGCACCAGCGGCGTCGCGCCGATGGTCTCGATGATGCTGTCATAGACGCGGCCGCGGAATTCCGGCGCGGCGGCGCCCTCGGGCTTTGCGGGCTTGGTCTGGGCCATGTGTTCTCCTCGCTTTCCGAAGCATTACCTGGCGGCCGGCGCGTCGCGGTGTGAGCGACCTCTCACCCCGCCGGAACGGAGCGCCTGCTCGCTAGATGGTGAAGTCCAGCTTGGCGCCGAACTCCCCCGGGATGCCGGCGCGATGGGCGCGCAGGCAGAGATCCTCGATGGTGACGGTGTCGAGCCGCGCCATCAGCTCGTCGCGCAGTTCCTGCCAGAGCGGCCGCACCACGCGGACGCCGAGCTCCGGCCCGCTGTCCCGCGCGATCGCGTCCTCGCCGCGCTCCAGCGCCTGCACCACGCGGACGATCTCGCCCAGGGTGATGCGCCGGCGCTCGCGCGCCAGCCGATAGCCGCCGCGCGGCCCGCGCACGCCGGTGAGAATTCCCGCGCGCACCAGCTGCTGCAGCACCGGCTCCAGATAGCGGCGTGGAATGCCCTGCCGGCCGGTGATCTCCGTCGACTGCACGGGCAGCGTGCCGGCGTTATAGGCGATGTCGAGGACGGCCTCGATGGCAAATAGGAGCTTCTTGCTGAGACGCAGCATGGTCGGTCCCTCAGCGACCGGTGGAGCCGAAGCCGCCGGCGCCCCGCGCGCTGTCGGGAAGCGCCGCCACTTTCGACCAGGCGATCCGCGTCACCGGCGCCACCACCAGCTGTGCCACGCGCTCGCCGCGGCGGAGCGTCACCGGCTCGCTGCCGAGATTGGCGAGAATCACGCGGATCTCGCCGCGGTAATCCGCATCGATGGTGCCGGGGCTGTTGAGCACGGTGATGCCGTGCTTGAGGGCGAGGCCGGAGCGCGGCCGCACCTGCGCCTCGAAACCGTCCGGCAGCGCCAGCGCGATGCCGGTCGGCACCGCGGCGCGTTCGCCGGGACCGAGCGTCAGCGGCGCCGCCAGCGCCGCCACCAGATCGAGCCCGGCCGCCGCCGCGCTCGCATACTCCGGCAGCGGCAGGTCGCCGCCATGGGGCAGCACGGTCACCGGCACCGGGAGCGCCATCATTCCGCCGCCTCCGCGCCGGCGAGAAAATCGGCGATCCGCGCGGCGAGGCGATCGGCGACGTCGCGCTTGGAGAGCGGCGGCCAATCCTCGACGCCCTTGGCGTCGATGAGGTGGATGGTGTTGGCGTCGGCGCCGAAAGCGCCGCCCGGCGCCACGTCGTTGGCGAGGATCCAGTCGCAGCCCTTCTTCGCCCGCTTCGCCTTGGCGTTCTCGATCAGCTTCTCGGTCTCGGCGGCGAAACCAATCATCAGCCGCGGCCGCCGGTTCCCGGCATTGGAGAGGGTCTGGAGGATGTCGGGATTCTCGACGAGCTTGAGGCTGGGGATCGTCCCCTTCTGCTTCTTGATCTTCTGGCCCGCCGCGTCGACGCGCCAGTCGGCGACCGCCGCGGCGCAGACCGCCACATCCGCCGGCAGCGCCGCCTCGCAGGCGCTCAGCATCTCGCGCGCGCTCACCACATGGACGACGCGGACGCCGGGCGGATCGGGCTCCCGCGTCGGACCCGCCACCAGCGTGGTCTCGGCGCCGAGCCGCGCCAGCGCCGCCGCGATGGCGTGGCCCTGCTTCCCCGAGGAGTGGTTGGCGATATAGCGCACGGGATCGATCGCCTCGTGGGTGGGCCCGCTGGTGACCAGCGCCCGCCGGCCGCCGAGGCGGGCATGGGCGACGAAGACCGCCTCCACCGCCGCCACGATCTCCAGCGGCTCGGCGACGCGGCCGAGGCCGACCTCGCCCTCGGCGAGCGGACCGGCATTGGGACCGACCCGGCGCACGCCGCGCGCCTCCAGCAGCGCCAGGTTGGCGCGGGTCGCCTGGCTCTCCCACATCCGCGTATTCATGGCGGGCGCCACCAGGATCGGCCGGTCGGTCGCCAGCAGGGTTGCCGAGGCGAGGTCGTCGGCGAGTCCCATCGCCATCTTGGCAAGGAGATCGGCGGTGGCCGGCGCCACCAGCACCAGATCCGCCTCCTTGGCGAGGCGAAGATGGCCCATCTCGCTCTCCTCGGTGAGGGAGAAGAGGTCGGAATAGACTTTCTGGCCGCTGAGGGCCGAGACCGAGAGGGGGGTCACGAACTGCTGCGCGCCCTTGGTCAGGATGGTGCGCAGCTCGGCGCCGCGCTCGCGCAGCCGGCGGATCAGGTCGAGGCTCTTATAGGCCGCGATCCCGCCGGAAATGATGAGCAGGATGCGCCGGTTGTGGAGCGTCACCAGGACCTCCTGACGCGATCTGTGAAATCCACCCCTACCACATCGCCGCCGCTATCGCCAGCAAGGCCAGGGCGGCGATCCAGAACGGCAATTCGAGCCAGACGACGCTGCGACGGCCCTCGCCGAGGGCCGAGCGCGTCTCGGCCTCGAGGCGGAGTCCCTCCTCGGCGATGCTGGTCACCACCTTCTCGAGGTTGCGCACCAGCGCCGGCAGCCGCTCCAGCGTGTCGATGATGTTGATGGCGGCGTCCGCGAGCCGCGCCTCGACGCCGCGGTTCTCCCGCATCCACTCCTCGATGAGCGGCTGCGCCAGCGCCCACATGTTGACGGTGGGATCGAGGATGCGGCCGACGCCCTCCGCCACCAGCATGGTCTTCTGCAGCAGCAGGAGCTGCGGCTGCGTCTCCATCTCGAACTGCTCGGTGATCTCGAAGAGCTGCGCCAAGAGGCGCGCCAGCGAGATCTCGTGCATCGGCTTGCCGAAGATCGGCTCGCCGATCGAGCGGCAGGCCTGGGTGAAGGCGTCGATCGACTGCCGCGCCGGCACGTAGCCGGCGTCGAAATGCACCTCGGCGACGCGGCGGTAGTCGCCGGTGAGGAAGCCCAGCAGCATGTCGGCGAGGTAGAAGCGCGTCTTGCGGTCGAGCCGGCCCATGATGCCGAAATCGACCGCGACGATGACGCCGTCCGCCGCCACGAAGAGGTTGCCGGGATGCAGATCGGCGTGGAAGAAGCCGTCGCGGAACACCTGCTTGAAGAAGGCGCGCGCCGCCTTCTCCAGAATCGCCCGCGGTTCAAATCCCGCATCGATGAGCGCCTGGCGCTCGTCGATGGGGATGCCGATGACGCGCTCGGAGGTCAGCACCTCGCGGCTGGTGCGCTGCCAGTCGATGGCGGGCACGCGGAAGTCCGGATCCTCGCCGAGATTCTGCCGGAGCTCCGAGGCGGCCGCCGCCTCGACGCGGAGATCCATCTCCAGCCGCACGGACTCCGCCAGCGTGTTCACCACCGCCACCGGCTTCAGCCGCCGCAGCGCCGGCTGCGCGCGCTCGATGAGGCCGGCGATCCAGAGGAAGAGATCGAGATCATGGGTGAAGGCCCGCGCGATCCCCGGCCGCAGCACCTTCACCGCGACGTCGGCGCCCTCGGCGGTCACGGCATAATGCACCTGCGCGATCGAGGCGGCGGCGACCGGCGTCTCGTCGAAGCTCGCGTAGAGCGTCTCCACGGGATGGCCGAGACCGGCGGCGATGGCGGCGCGGGCGGCCTCGCCGGGAAAGGGCGGCAGGCGATCCTGCAGCGAGGAGAGATCGCCCGCGACCTCCTCGCCGACGAGATCGGCGCGGGTCGACAGCATCTGGCCAAGCTTGATGAAGCTCGGACCCAGCGCGTGCAGCGCCTTGGCGAGACGTTCGCCCGGGCGTTCCCGGCTCTTCCGCGCGCGCGGCACCAGCCGCGCGAGCATCAGCAGCGGCCAGGCGCCGGGCACGCCTTCGAGGGGAAACAGCGCGTCGTAGCGGGCCAGCGTCAGCGCGATCCGGCAAAGCCGGACGATGTGGCGGCCGGCGCGCAGGGGCTCCAGCATTATTGCCTCAGAGCCGCCAGCCCGAGTGCAGCGCCGCGATACCGCCGGAAAGGTTGCGGAACCTCACCTGCTCGAAGCCGGCCGCCGCCATGCGCTCCGACAGCTCCCGCTGCGGCGGAAAGCGGCGGATGCTCTCGACCAGATACTGGTAGGCATCGCGATCGCCGGCCACCACCTGGCCGAGGCGCGGCAGCACATTGAACGAGTAGAGGTCGTAGAGCCGCGCCAGCATCGGCTGCTCAACATGGCTGAACTCCAGACAGCAGAACCGGCCGCCGGGCCTCAGCACGCGGCGCATCTCGGCGAGCGCCGCGTCGATCCGCGTCACGTTCCGGAGGCCGAAGGCGATGGTCACCGCATCGACGCTGGCGCTCGCCACCGGCAGCGCCTCGGCATCGCCGCAGATCCATAAAATGTCGCCGACCCGGCCGCGGTCGATCGCGCGGTCGCGACCCGCCTCCACCATCGCCCGGTTGATGTCGCAGAGTATCGCCGTCGCGCCGGCGCCGGCGGCGTTAAGGAACCGCTCGGCCACGTCGCCGGTGCCGCCGGCAACGTCGAGCAGGGTCTGGCGCGGCCGCGGCCGCAGCCAGCGGATCATCTCCGCCTTCCAGAGCCGATGGACGCCGCCGCTCATGAGATCGTTCATGAGGTCGTAGCGCGGCGCCACCGCCTCGAAGACCCGGCGCACCAGATGCTGCTTCTCATCCAGCGGCACCTGCTGGAAGCCGAAATCCGTCTCGCCGCCGGGGTCAGGGCTGCTCATGGGCGGCACCATAATGCCTTAGCCCTTGAATCGCCACCCGGGGCGCCGTACCACCGGGGCATGCCCGAGCTTCCCGAAGTCGAGACGGTGGTGCGCGGCCTCGCCGCCCGCATGACCCACCACCGGCTAGCGCGCCTCGATCTTCATCGCGGCGACCTGCGCTGGCCGTTCCCGCGCGGCCTCAAGGCCAAGGCGGAAGGGCGCACCATCGAGGCGCTCTCCCGGCGCGCCAAATATATAGTGATCGAGCTCGACGACGGCGGCGTGCTGCTGATGCATCTCGGCATGTCCGGCCGGATGATGATCTTCGAGCGCGGCAGCAACCAGCCGCCGGAGCCGCACGACCACGTCGTCTTTACGTTGGACGACGGCACCAGCATCCGCTTCAACGATCCGCGCCGTTTCGGCATGCTCGACTATACCGAGCGCGGCGCGCTCTCCCGCCACAAGCTGCTGGCCGGGCTCGGACCGGAGCCGCTCGGGCCCGAGTTCACCGGACCGGGATTGTACGCGGCGCTCAAGGGGAAACGCACACCCCTGAAGGCGGCGCTGCTCGATCAGCAGGTGGTCGCCGGCCTCGGCAATATTTACGTGTCGGAGGCGCTCTATCACGCCGGCCTCTCGCCGAAGCGCCTCGCGCGCACGGTGACGCCCGAGCGCGCGGAGCGCCTCGTCACCGCGATCCAGTCGGTGCTGCAGCGCGCCATCGCCGCCGGCGGCTCGTCGCTGCGCGACTACGTGCAGGCGTCGGGCGAGCTCGGCTACTTCCAGCACGAATGGGCGGTCTACGGGCGCGAGGGCGAGCGCTGCCCCGGCTGCGACTGCAAGAGCAGCATCCGCCGCATCGTCCAGAGCGGGCGATCGACGTTCTATTGCGCCAAGCGGCAGCGATAGCGGCTGCACGGCAGCGGACTTGATTCTCCCAAGTTCGTCATGGCCGGGCTTGTCCCGGCCATCCATGTGGTCATGCCAGTCGCTCATATAGATCATCCCAATTCGGATTTTCCGCGAGAATGAGGCGTACCTTCCAGGTGCGCAGCCAATGCTTCATGTTGCTCTCGCGCTGAATTGCCGCTCGGATATCGTCGTACCGCTCGACATAGACCAGCCGCTTCAAGCCATATCGCTTGGTGAAACCGTCGACTACGCCTCGCCTTCGCGGTGCTCCCACACGCGGCGAGCCAAATCGCTGGTGACGCCAACATAAAGCGTCCCATTTGCTCGGTTCATCATGATGTAGACCCAGCCACCAGCCATCAGACGAGTGTCACCGGCTCTCGACGAGAGCGGCAAGAGGCACGTGGATGGCCGGGACAAGCCCGGCCATGACGGCTATGGATGAGGGCCTCACCCCCGCCGCCCGCCATTGCCTCCGACGCACCGCAACATTAGGCTCCCATCATGTCGGTCCGCCCGCGCGTCATCGTGATGATCGCCCTGCTGCTGCTCGCCGCGGCGCCGGCGCGGGCTCAACAGTTTGTGCCGGGGACCGAGGACGTGCCCCTGATGAAGGAGCTG
>DATKPX010000264.1:0-3275 GCA_035523855.1 Allostellaceae bacterium | reverse complement strand
GAGCCGGCGGAGAAATTGACCCCATCGATGCCGTCCTTGCTGGGGCGCCCGCCGCAGCCGCCCTGCATCGGCTGCAGCACGCTCACGTTGTAGGTGCCGCTCAGCGGGTTCAGGTGCGAGAAGAGGACGATCGCCACCTGTCCCGCGCCGGCGGCCGGGATGGATTTGGGCACCGCCTGACTCAACGCGCCCAGCACCGCGTCCGCCACGCGGTAGCCCGTGGTGTGGCGCACGCCTGTTGCCGCCACGGCGCTCGGGTTGAGGAAGCTGCCTTCCGGGATCTTGACCGATACCGAGCGCAGGATGCCGCGATTGAGCGGCAGGCTGCGGTCTGAGGTGCGCAGGAAGTTGACGATGCCCAGCACGACCCATTGATTCGGCCGGCCGAAGGTCGGCAGGTTGAGCGCCGCGCGCACCTGCGGATCCGTGCCGGTGAAGTCGAGCATGACGTCGCTGCCGGCGACGATGAGCCTGACCCTGATCCGGAGGTAGTAGGGCGAGACGTAGTCGACCTCGACGTAGTCGGAGAACTCGTATTCGCCGTCCGGCACCGTGGCGAGCACCTCGCGGGCGCGGCTTTCGCCGTAGTCGAGCAGCGAGCGGATGCCTTCCGCCACCGGCGCGAAGCCATAGCGGCCGACCAGCTGTCCCATGCGCCGCTCGCAGACCGTGAGCGAGGCGATGAGCGCTTTCATGTCGCCCCAGTTCTGCTCGGGGATGCGGCAGTTGGCCAGGATGAGGTCGAGCAGCTCCTGGTTGAGCTTGCCGCGGCTGAACAGCTTGGTCGGCGGGATGCAGATGCCTTCCTGGTAGCGGTCGAAGGCGGTCGGCGCGATGCTGCCCGGCACCAGGCCGCCGACATCCGAGGAGTGGATGAAGCACCAGGCGAAGCACAGCAGCTTGCCTTCGTGGAAGAGCGGCTTGAACAGCATGATGTCCGGCAGGTGGGTACACATGCCGAGGGTCGAGCGGGGATCGTTGGTGACGATCACGTCGCCGGGCTCGAATTCCTTGATGCACTTGATGGCGGCGCCCATGTGCATGCCGAGCATGTTGGTGACGCCGATGTTGCGCGGATAGCAGAACACCTCGCCGTCGGGGGTGACGAGGGCGGCATCGAAATCCCAGGTCTCCTTGACGAAGACCGTGAAGGCCGCGCGGTGAATGACGTAGCCCATCTCCTCGACGATGCCGCTGAAATGATTGTTCAGGACTTCGAGCAGAATCTTATCAACCGTCATTCCTGGTCTCCCCAACGAGATTGCCGAACGCGTCCACGGTCACCCGGAAGCCCGGCGTCACGAAGACAGTGGTGTCGTATTGCTCGACGATCGCCGGCCCGTCGAAGCCGAAGCCGACCGGCAGCTCCGAGCGCTCGTAGACCTGGGCCTGCCAGCGCTTGCCGTCGAGGTAGATCTCGCGGCGGCGGGCGCCGGGCGGCGCCGCGCCCTTCTGCCTGGCCAGGCGCTCGATCTGCGGCTTCGGATTGACGCCGATCGCGGTGACCCGGACGTCGAGCACCTCGAGATCGGCCTTCTCGTCCTGGTAGCCGTAGATCTGCTCGTAGACGCGGTGGAAGCAGCGGCGCAGCGTGTCGCCGCTGACGTCCTCCACCTCGGCCCCTCCGATCGGCACGGTGAGCTCGAAGGACTGGCCGACATAGCGGATATCGGCGGTCCATTCGAGGCGGCGCTCCACGAAGGTCAGGTTCTGTGCCTGGAGCCAGGCCTCGCCCTCGGCGGAGAGCTCGCGCAGGCCCCGTGCGATCTGGGCCATGACGGTGCCGCCATGCTCCGCCCCCAGGGCCCGGTGGACGGTCTGCACCAGGTCCTTGCGGACATCGGCCGCGAGCGAGCCGGCGGCGCACAGGATGCCCGGATGGAGCGGCACCAGCACGCGCTTGATGCCGACGTCCCGGGCCAGCATGAAGGCATGGCAGGGGCCGCCGCCGCCGAAGGCCAGCAGAGTGAATTCCTCGTAGCTGATTCCCTTGCGCGCCAGCAGCGGCACGAGGGCCGCATACATCTGCGAGGTGGCGACGCGCAGGATCGCTTCGGCGGCCTGGTGCGTATCGAGGCGCAATCGCGCGCCGAGCCGCGCGAGCGCTGCCTCCGCGAGCTCCGGCTTGAGCGGCACCCGCC
Organism: Allostellaceae bacterium; assembly: GCA_035523855.1. Lineage (GTDB taxonomy): Bacteria > Pseudomonadota > Alphaproteobacteria > ATCC43930 > CGMCC-115725 > DASZHJ01. The sequence goes on along the minus strand of DATKPX010000264.1, from coordinate 1,134 downwards.
CGCCCAGGAATTTCCTGGGATCGATGATGCCCAGCGTGACGTAAGCATCGGTCACCGTCGCCTCGGCGCCGCCGAGGCCATAGCAGGCCGGGCCCGGGGCCGCCCCGGCGCTTTCCGGGCCGACCTTGAGCACGCCGCTCGAATCCGTCCAGGCGATCGAGCCGCCGCCGGCGCCGATCGAGGTCACGTCGATCGCCGGCATGATCACCGGGAAATCGCCGACATGGCTCTCGGTGGAATAGCGCGGGGCACCCTCGATCACCGCGACATCGGCGCTGGTCCCGCCCATGTCGAAGGTGATCAGCCGCTCGATGCCGGTGGCGGCGCCGATGAAGGCGGCGCCGATGACGCCGGAGGCGGGGCCGGAGAGCAGCGTCTCCACCGGCCGGCTGCCGGCTTCCGAGGCCGGCATGATGCCGCCATTGGATTTGGTGGACAGCACCGGACCCGGCAGCCCCAGCTCGCGCACGCCGCGCTCGAGGTTGGTGAAGTAGAGCTGCATGCGGCGGCCCACATAGGCGTTCATGACCGCGGCGAGGGCGCGCTCATATTCGCGCATCTGCGGCCAGATCTCCGAGGACAGCGAGACGTAGACGCCGGGCGCCGCGGTCTCCAGCACGGCGCGCGCCTGCGCCTCGTTGGCGCCGTTGCGGTAGCTGTGCAGGAAGCAGACCGCCACCGACTCGATGCCGCTCGCCGCGATCTCGCGCCCCGCCGCCGCGACGGCCGCCTCGTCGACCGGCTCGGCGACGGTGCCGTCGCCGAGGCAGCGCTCGGGGATCTCGAAGACGCGGGAGCGCGGCAGCAGAGGCACCGGCAGCTCGGTGAAGAAATTGAAGACGTCCGGGATCCGGTGGCGGCCGATATTGAGGATGTCCCGGAAGCCCTTGGTGACCAGCAGCGCCGTGCGGTCACCCCGGCGCTGGATGATGGTGTTCACCGCCAGCGTGGTCCCGTGGATGAAATAGGTGATCCGCCTGGGATCGACGTCGAACTCGGTGAAAAGCTGGCGGATGCCGTTGAAGATCGCCTCCTCGGGCTTCGCCGGCACCGACGGCGTCTTGAGCGCGGTCATCCGGCCGGTCGCCTCGTCGAGCAACGAGAAGTCGGTAAAGGTGCCGCCGATATCGATTC
>DATKPX010000263.1:0-5358 GCA_035523855.1 Allostellaceae bacterium | reverse complement strand
AGGGCAAGCTCGGCGGCCAGGCCCTGGTGCCCGGCGTCGGCGGCACCTGGAAGGACTTGACCGACAACGTCAACCTGCTGGCGGCGAACCTGACGACCCAGGTCCGCAACATCGCCGAGGTGACGACGGCGGTGGCGCGCGGCGACCTCAGCCGCAAGATCACCGTCGACGTCAAGGGCGAGATCCTGCAGCTCAAGGACACCATCAACACCATGGTGGACCAGCTCAACGCCTTCGCCTCGGAAGTGACCCGCGTCGCCCGCGAGGTCGGCACCGAGGGCAAGCTCGGCGGCCAGGCGCAGGTCTCCGGCGTCGCCGGCACCTGGAAGGACCTCACCGACACCGACAACGTGATGGCGGCGAACCTGACCGAGCAGGTGCGCGGCATCGTCAAGGTGGTGACCGCGGTCGCCGACGGCGACCTCAAGCAGAACCTCACCGTCAAATCGAAGGGCGAGGTGGCGGCGCTCGCCGAGACCATCAACAACATGACCGACACGCTGGCGACCTTCGCCGATCAGGTGACGACGGTGGCCCGCGAAGTGGGCGTCGACGGGCGCCTCGGCGGCCAGGCCGCGGTGCCGGGCGCCGCCGGCACCTGGAAGGACCTGACCGGCAACGTCAACCTGCTGGCGGCGAACCTGACGACCCAGGTGCGCGCCATCGCCGAGGTGGCGACCGCCGTCACCAAGGGCGACCTCACCCGCTCGATCCAGGTCGAGGCCCGCGGCGAGGTGGCGGAGCTCAAGGACAACATCAACACGATGATCGGCAACCTCCGTCTGACGACGGACCGGAACACCGAGCAGGACTGGCTGAAGACCAACCTCGCCCGCTTCACCAACATGCTGCAGGGCCAGCGCGACCTCTCCACCGTCGGCAAGCTGCTGCTGTCCGAGCTGGCGCCGGTGGTGAACGCCCAGCACGGCGTCATCTATCTCGTCGAGACCGAGGGCACGCCGCATCTCACCCTGCTCTCCGCCTATGCGGATGCCGACGCCAGCGACGGCGGCCATCGCGAGCGGCTGCAGCTCGGCGAGGGGCTGATCGGCCAATGCGCGATCGACGCCAAGCGGCTGCTGATCACCGAGCTGATGCCGAACGTGGTGCCGATCCGCTCCGGCCGCCTGCAGCTGCTGCCGCGCAACCTGGTGGTGCTGCCGGTGCTGTTCGAGGGCCAGGTCAAGGCGGTGATCGAGCTCGAATCCATCGGCAACTTCACCGACCTGCAGATCACCTTCCTGGACCAGCTCACCGGCGGCATCGGCATCGTGCTGAACAGCATCGAGGCGACGATGCAGACCGAGGGGCTGCTGAAGCAGTCCCAGCAGCTGGCGACCGAGCTGCAGACCCGCCAGCGCGAGCTGCAGCAGACCAACGAGCAGCTGGAGCAGAAGGCAGAGCAGCTCGCCGAGCGCAACGTCGAAGTGGAGGCGAAGAACCAGGAGATCGAGCAGGCCCGCCGCGCCCTCGAGGAGAAGGCGACCGAGCTGGCGCAGACCTCGAAGTACAAGTCCGACTTCCTCGCCAACATGTCGCACGAGCTCAGGACGCCGCTCAACAGCATCCTGATCCTCGGCCAGCAGCTCGTCGACAACCCCGACGGCAACCTCAGCGGCAAGCAGGTGGAGTTCGCCCGCACCATCCATTCGGCGGGCACCGACCTTCTCAACCTCATCAGCGACATCCTCGATCTCTCCAAGATCGAGTCCGGCACTGTCTCGGTCGACGCCGAGGAGGTGTTCTTCACCAATCTCCACGACATGGTGGTGCGTCCGTTCCGCCATGTGGCGGAGAGCCGCGGCCTCTCCTTCGACGTGCAGATCGACCAGAAGCTCGAGCGCAGCATGATCACGGACTCGAAGCGGTTGCAGCAGGTGCTGAAGAACCTGCTGTCGAACGCCTTCAAGTTCACCGAGCAGGGCGGCGTGCGCATGTCGATCACCGCCGCCAGCGGCGGCTGGAGCCCGGAGCATCCGACCCTGCCGCACGCCGCGGACGTGATCGCCTTCGAGGTGGCGGACACCGGCATCGGCATCCCGCCGGAGAAGCAGAAGATCATCTTCGAAGCCTTCCAGCAGGCGGACGCCAGCACCAGCCGCAGGTTCGGCGGCACCGGCCTCGGCCTCGCCATCAGTCGCGAGCTGGCGCGCCTTCTCGGCGGCGAGATCCAGCTCAGGAGCGCGCCGGGACAGGGCAGCACCTTCACCCTCTACCTGCCGTTGCGCTATGCCGGCCCGCCGGTGGTGGTGCAGCGTCCGACCGCCGCCGGCACGGTGGCACTTGGCGCCGCCATCGCCGCCGCGCGCGCCACCGAGATGGTGCCCGAGCCCTTCCCGGATGACCGCGACACCGTGCAGCCCGGCGACACCGTGCTGCTGATCGTCGAGGACGATCCGCACTACGCGCGCATCATGGCGGACCTGGCGCGGGATTGCGGCCTCAAGATCCTGGTCGCCGGGCGCGGCGCCGAGGCGCTGGTGCTCGCCCGCGAATACCAGCCGAGCGCCGTCTCGCTCGACGTCTTCCTGCCGGACATGCTGGGCTGGACGGTGCTGAGCCAGCTCAAGCAGCATCCGGCGACGCGGCACATCCCCGTGCAGATCGTCACCATGGACGAGGACCGCCAGCACGGCCTGGCGCGCGGCGCCTTCTCCTTCATTACCAAGCCCGCCACCAAGGACGGGCTCGAGCAGGCGCTCACCAAGATCCGCGACTACGCGACGCCGCGGCGCCGGCGCCTGCTGGTGGTGGAGGACAATACCGACGAGCAGCGCAGCATTACCGAGCTCCTCGGCCATGACGACATCGACATCATGTCGGTCGGCACCGGCGGCGAGGCGTTGGAGATCCTGCGCGAGCAGATGATCGACTGCGTCGTGCTCGACCTGCGGCTTCCCGACATGTCGGGTTTCGACCTCCTGGAGAAGATCCGCGACGGCTCCGGCCTCTCCGAGCCGCCGGTGGTGGTGTTCACCGGCCGCGAGCTGTCGCCGGAGGAGGATGCGGAGCTCCACACCATGGCGCGGAGCGTGGTGGTGAAGGGCGTCGAATCGCCCGAGCGGCTCCTCGACGAGACCGCGCTCTTCCTGCACCGGGTGGTCGGCGACCTGCCGCCGGCGAAGCAGCGCATGCTGGAGCGGCTGCACAGCTCCGACGAGGATCTCGTCGGCAAGACGGTGCTGCTGGTGGACGACGACGCCCGCAACATCTTCGCGCTCTCGAGCGCGCTGGAGCGGCGCGGCATGAACGTGCTCACCGCCACCACCGGCAGCGAGGCGATCACCCTCCTCGACAGCACGCGGGACGTGGCGATCGTCCTCATGGACATCATGATGCCGGAGATGGACGGCTACGAGACCATGCAGGTGATCCGCGCCAATCCCGGCTTCCGCCGCCTGCCGATCATCGCGCTCACCGCCAAGGCGATGAAGGGCGACCGGGAGAAATGCCTGGAGGCCGGCGCCTCGGATTATCTGGCGAAGCCCGTCAATACCGAGCAGCTGCTGGCGGCGCTGCGCATGTGGCTACACCGCTGAGCGGGGCATACCATGGCCCGCACAGAGCCGATCAACATCCTCCTGGTGGACGACCAGCGCGAGAAGCTGCTCACCTACCAGGCGATCCTGGAGGAGCTCGGCGAGACCCTGATCACCGCCAACTCGGCGCAGGAGGCCTTCGGCCATCTGCTGAAGCAGGAGATCGCCATCATCCTGGTCGACGTCATCATGCCCGAGCTCGACGGCTTCGAGCTCGCCCGCATGATCCGCGACCATCCGCGCTTCCAGACCACGGCGATCATCTTCGTCTCGGCGATGGCGGTGGCGGACGTCGACCTGCTCAAGGGCTATGAGCATGGCGGCGTCGACTATGTCTCGGTGCCGGTGGTGCCGGAGCTGCTGCGCGCCAAGGTCCGGATCTTCGCCGAGCTCTACCGCAAGACGCGGGAGCTGAAGCTGCTCAACACCGAGCTGGAGCGTCGCGTCGAGGAGCGGACGGCGGAGCTGGCGCGCGCCAACGCCGAGCTGGAGCGCCGGGTCGAGGAAAGGACGCGCGAGCGCGAGGTGGCGCTGGCGCAGGTGCACGAGATGCAGAAGCTGGAGAGCCTGGGCCAGCTCACCGGCGGTGTCGCGCACGATTTCAACAACCTGCTGATGGCGATCCTCGGCAATCTCGAGGTGCTGTCGCGCCGCTCGACGGCGGACGAGCTCACGATGAAGCGGCTCCTCGACGGCGCGATCCGCGCCGCCGAGCGCGGCACCGCGCTCACCCGCCGCATGCTGGCCTTCGCGCGGCGCCAGGAGCTGCGCCCCGAGCGGGTCGATGTCGCCCGCCACGTCTTCGGCATGGTGGAGATGCTGCGCCGCTCGATCGGGCCCACCATCGAGATCTCCGCCGAGTTCGAGGAGGAGCTGCCGCCGGTCCGCGTCGATCCAAGCCAGCTCGAGCTCGCGATCCTGAACCTGTCGCTCAATGCCCGCGACGCGATGCCGGAGGGCGGCCGGCTCCGGATCGGCGCGCGGCATCAGGAGGTCACCGGGAGCTCGCCGCTCACGCTGGCCGCCGGCCGCTATGTCTGCATCGCCGTCACCGACGGCGGCCTGGGCATGGACGAGGCGACGCTGAAGCGGGCGCCGGAACCCTTCTTCACCACCAAGGAGATCGGCAAGGGCACCGGCCTCGGCCTCTCCATGGTCTATGGCCTTGCCACCCAGTCCGGCGGGCTTGCCCGCATCATGAGCGGGGTGGGGAGCGGCACCACGGTGGAGATCTGGCTGCCGATCGCCGAGGCCGATATCGTGCCGCTCGCCGCCACGAGCAGCAGCCCGACGCCGCGGGCGACGCGCTCGGGCTCGATCCTGCTGGTGGACGACGACCCCCTGGTGACCGAGGGCACGGTGGAGATGCTCGAATATCTCGGCCACAGCGTCACCATCGCCGCCTCGGGCGCCGAGGCGCTGACGGTGATGCACTCGGACGCCCATTTCGATCTCGTGATCACCGACTACGCGATGCCCGGCATGACCGGCCTGGTGCTCGCCGAGCACATCCGCAAGCTGAAGCCGGAGATCCCGATCATCCTCGCTACCGGCTATGCGGAGACGCCGGCCGGCGATCACGGCGTCCAGACCATCCGCCTCGGCAAGCCCTACCGGCTGGAGAAGCTGTCGACGCTGCTGAACGGGCTGTTGAGCCGCGAATCGACGGCGCTCGCCGGCGCGCGGTCTTGACGGCGCCGCCTCAGAGCCGCCCCATCTCCACATCGGCGCAGGAATAGCCCAACGCCGAGAGCCCTTCTTCCAGATAGTCGCCAAGGAGGGGAATGCCGAGGAGATAGCGGGCGGAGCGGCGCTTGTG
>DATKPX010000262.1:0-2431 GCA_035523855.1 Allostellaceae bacterium | reverse complement strand
CTCCAGGCGCCCATGGCCCCCGCCGCCTGCACCAGCACCTCGATGCCGCCGAGCTCCTGCGCCGCGCGCGCCACCGCCGTTTCGACCGCGCCGGCATCGGCGAGATCCGCCTTGAGCGCCAGCGCGCGCCGACCCTCGGCGCGGAGCGCGGCTTCGACTTCTTTCGCCTCGGCGTCGCGGCTCCGATAGAGAAACGCCACATCGGCCCCGCGCTTGGCGAGCTCCAGCGCCACCGCGCGCCCCACGCCCCGGCTGCCGCCGGTGACGAGAGCGCGCTTGCCGGCGAAGTCGGCGCTCATGGCTGGCCTCGACGATCCTGCGTCCTTCGACGCGCTCGCTCCGCTCGCTTGCTCAGGATGAGGGGCTTTTCTTGATGGCGTCTCATCTCTTCCTCATCCTGAGCAAGCGAAGCGCGTCGAAGGACGCACGATGTCGATCCAGCCTTCATCCCACCCTCACAGCGTCAGATACTTTGCCTTCACCGCCTCGCGCTCGCCGCGGAACTGGGCGACCGGGGCCTCATAGACCATGCGGCCCTTGACCATGACGTAGACGGTGTCGGCAACGGCCTCGGCGAGCTTCAGGTTCTGCTCCACCACGAGCAGGGTGACGCCCTCCTTGCGGAGCTCGCGGATGAGCCGCGTCAGCTCCGCCACCACCAGCGGCGCCAGGCCCTGGGAGGGCTCGTCGAGCAGGATCACCTGCGGATCGGTGGCGAGCGCGCGGGCAAGCGCCAGCATCTGCTGCTCGCCGCCGGAAAGCTGCGCCCCCTTGTGGTCGCGGCGCTCGGCGAGCGACGGGAAGAGGCGGAACAGGCGTTCGACGGTCCATTGCGGCGCGGTCACCCGCTGCGCCACCCGGATGTTCTCCACCACCGTCAGGTCGGCGAAGATCATGCGGCCTTCCGGCACGTAGCCGACGCCGACGCGCACCACGTGATGCGGCGCCCAGCCGGCGACGTCGCGGTCGTTGAGCAGGATGCGGCCGGCGCTCGGCGGCGCCAGCCCCATGATCGAGCGCAAGGTGGTGGTCTTGCCGACGCCGTTGCGGCCGAGCACGGCGGCGATGCCGCCTTTCGGCACCTCGAGGTCGACGCCCTGCAGGATGTGGCCGTGGCCGTAATGGGTGTGGAGTCCTTCGAGGCGCAGCATCACTCGGACTCCCCGAGATAGGCGCGCTGCACCTCGGCATCGGCGCGCACGACCTCGGGCGGGCCGTCGGCGATGACGCGGCCGCGGTGCAGCACGGTGATGGCGTGGGCGAGCTTGAACACCACCTCCATGTCGTGCTCGACCAGGATCACGCTCAGGTCACCCTCGGTCAGCATCGCCTTCAGGATCTCGACCGCGCGGTCGGTCTCCTCGATGGAGAGGCCCTGGGTCGGCTCGTCCAGCATCAGGAGGCGCGGCTGCTGCGCCAGTGCCATCGCCACCTCCAGCAGCCGCTGGTCGCCGTGCGACATCAGCCCGGCGAGCGTGCCGGCGAAGCGGGTGAGGCGGAGCCGCTCCAGCGCCTCGTCGGCGACCATGCCGGAGCGGCCGAGCACGCTGCCGCCGCCCAGGAAGCGCCAGCGCCCGTCCTCGCGCGCCTGCGCCGCGATGCGCACATTCTCCCGCGCGGTCAGGTTCGGGAAGACGTGGCAGAGCTGGAAGGTGCGGGCAATGCCGCGCTGCGCCACCGCATGGACCGGCAACCCGGTCAGATCCTCGCCGGCGAAGAGGACGCGGCCGGCGCTGGGCTGCAGCACGCGGGTGATGAGGTTGAAGAGCGTCGACTTGCCGGCGCCGTTCGGACCGATGACGGCGCGGATCTGGCCTTGCTCCACCGCCATGTCGACGGCGTCGACGGCGACCAGCGCGCCGAAGCGCTTGCCCACGCCCTTGCACTCAAGCAGCGGCATCGGGTGCCTCCGCCGCGGCGGGTCGCGCCGGCGCCGGCGTCAGGCCGGCGATGCGCGCGGTCAGCAGGCCCCAGATGCCCTGGGGCGCGAACAGGATGAAGCCGATGAAGGCGGAGCCGAAGATCAGCGGCCAGAGGTCGGTGATCTGCGAGAGCTCGTGCTCCAGCACCAGGAACGAGGCGCCGCCGAGGATCGGGCCGATGAGGGTGCCGGCGCCGCCGACGATCACCATGATGAGGACGCGGCCGGAGGCGAGCCAGAAGAACAGCTCCGGCGAGGCGAAGCCGGCGAAGGGAGCGTAGAGCGCGCCGGCAAGCCCGCCGAACCCATAGGCGAGCACCACGGTGGCGAGCTTGTAGGCCCGCGTGTTGTAGCCGAGCGCGCGCGTCTTCGCCTCGTTCTCGCGGATCCCCGACAGCACGGCGCCGAAGGGCGAGCGCACGATGGCGCGGCAGAGCAGATAGGATCCGACAAGGCAGAAGAGGACGAGGTAGTAGTAGCCGAGCTTGCCCTGGAACCAGGCGATGCCCA
>DATKPX010000261.1:0-10096 GCA_035523855.1 Allostellaceae bacterium | reverse complement strand
CTGTCCGGCGGCCAGCGCCAGCGCGTCGCGATCGCCCGGGCGCTGGTGATGCGCCCCGAGCTCGTCATCTGCGACGAGCCCACTTCGGCGCTCGACGTCTCGGTGCAGGCGCAGATCCTGAACCTGCTGCAGGAGCTCCGGCAGAAGCTCGGTCTCACCTATGTGCTGATCAGACACAACCTCGCGGTCGTCGAGCATCTCGCGACGCGGGTCGCCGTCATGTATCTCGGCCGCATCGTCGAGGAGGCGCCCACCGCGAGCCTCTTCGCGACACCGCGGCATCCCTATACCCAGGCGCTGCTCGCGTCCGTGCTGACGCCGGAGCCGGGCCGAGGATTGCCGCTCGCAGCGATCAGCGGCGGCTATCCGAATCCGCTCGATCCGCCGACGGGATGCCGGTTTCATCCGCGCTGCTCTGCCGGCCTGCCGAGCTGCCGGTCGATATCGCCGCCGCCGACGCGGCGCGACGGCGGCGGCCGTGTGGAGTGCCATCTCTACCCAGCTCCCGCCGGGGCGCATCAGGTCAGCGAAGCTGTCGCAGTCCGATCCTGAAAAGCTGCGCCGTCGAATGCCGCTAGAAATCGGTGCAGCGGCCGTTGCGTTCCCAGTCGCCATAACGGGTCGGCTCCGGACCGTGCGGACCGCCGATCTCGACGGGATTGGCCGGGTCCTTTTTGGTCGGCAATTTCACCGACGAATGCACCGAAGGCGGCGAGGGCGCTGATTCCGCAGGCTTTGCGGTGGTTTCCGGCACGCGCGTTTGCGATGGCATGTGCCATTGGAACAAGTTCCAGAGCTATTGCCAAGGGCGTCGCAAGGGTAGAGCCTTGAACTCAGACGTCCGGGCGCCAGTTTGATCCGCGGGGCGTAAAATGCTGCGGCTCAACGAAAGCCGCGGTACTGAACATTGGGCGGCAACAGTGGCACAAGCGGCTCCGAATTTGCCGGAGACTCCTTCCGCACGAGGCGTCGCGATCGACCTCGTGGGTGCCGTACTGCGTCGGCGGCGTCCGCTCGACGACGCGATCGATGACAGCGCGGAGATGGCGACGCTCGCGGCGCGCGACCGCGCCTTCGCGCGTCTGCTGGTGGCGACGGTACTGCGTCGCCTCGGCCAGATCGACGCGCTGATCGCCCACTGCCTCAACACGCCGCTGCCGCCGCGCGCCGCCATGGTGCACGACATGCTGCGCCTCGGCCTGGCGCAGCTCTTGTTCCTGCGCACGCCGCCGCATGCTGCGGTGGCGACCACGGTCGATCTCGCCGGCGCGCGCGGGTTTCCCACCTACAAGGGGCTGGTGAACGCGGTATTGCGCCGCCTCAGCCTTGAGGGCCCGACCTTGGTGGCGACCCAGGACGCGCCCAGGCTCAATGCGCCCTCCTGGCTCTGGGATGCCTGGAGCGCCGCCTATGGCGAGGCGACTGCGCGCGGCATCGCCACCGCGCATCTCAGGGAAGCGCCGCTCGACATCACCGTGCGCAGCGACCTCCGCCGCTGGGCCGAGGTGCTGGAGGCGAAGATCCTGCCCACCGGAACGCTGCGCCGGAGCGGCGGCGGCGCGATCATGTCGCTGCCCGGTTATCAGGACGGCGCCTGGTGGGTGCAGGATGCCGCCGCCGCGATGCCGGCCATGCTGTTCGGCCCGATCGCGGGCAAGCGCGTCATCGATCTCTGTGCCGCGCCGGGCGGCAAGACGGCGCAGCTCGCCGCCGCCGGCGGCCGCGTCACCGCGATCGACCGCTCGCCGCGCCGGCTGCAGCGGTTGCGCAGCAATCTGACGCGGCTCCACCTGGAGGCCGAGTGCATCACCGCCGATGCCGGCGCCTGGCAGCCGCCGGAGCCGGTGCCCTTCGTACTGCTCGACGCGCCGTGCACGGCGACCGGCGCGATCCGACGTCATCCCGACGTGCCGCACCTCAAATCACCCGACGATGTCACGCGCCTGGCCACCGTGCAGGAGCGCCTCCTCGACTCGGCGATCCGCATGCTGGCGCCCGGCGGCACGCTGGTCTATTGCACCTGCTCGTTGGAGCCCGAGGAAGGTGTGCGACAGATCGAGCGCGTGCTGGCGAGCGGCGCGCCGGTGCGACGCAAGCCGGTGCAGGCGCCGGAGATCGGCGATCTCCGGGAGTGCGTTACCGCGGACGGCGATCTTCGCACCCTGCCCTGCCATCTCGGCGAGCTCGACGGGCTCGACGGCTTCTTCGCCGCGCGACTCGTGCGGACGGCCTAGACACTCCGATTCTGCCCGATTTTTCGCGCGGCGCCGGCAGCCGTGGCGGCGGATGCTGCCTTGGGCCGCACGCGGCTTGCCGCGCGCCCAGTTCCTTGTTACCACACATCACTATGCAGCAGCCGATTCGAATTGCGCCGTCGATTCTCTCGGCGGACTTCGCGCAGTTGGGCGAGGAGGTGCGCGCGGTCAGCGCCGCCGGCGCCGACTACATCCACGTCGACGTGATGGACGGGCACTTCGTGCCCAACCTCACCATCGGGCCCACGGTGGTGAAGGCCTTGCGGCCGCACACCAGCCTGCCCTTCGACGTCCATCTGATGATTTCGCCGGCCGATCCCTATATTCCGGACTTCGCCGCCGCCGGCGCCGACATCATCACCGTGCATCCGGAGGCCGGACCACATCTGCACCGCACGCTGCAGCTGATCAAATCGCTCGGGAAGAAGGCGGGCGCCGCGCTCAACCCGGCGACGCCGCCGGAAGCGCTGGATTTTGTCCTCGATCAGCTCGACCTCGTGCTGGTCATGAGCGTCAATCCCGGCTTCGGCGGCCAGGCTTTCCTGCCGACCCAGCTCGACAAGATCCGCGCGCTCCGAAAGCGCATCGACTATCTCGGCCGGCCCGTCGACCTCGAGGTCGACGGCGGCATCAACCCGGAGACCGCCCGCGCGGCAATCGCCGCCGGCGCCGATGTGCTGGTGGCGGGCACCGCCACTTTCACTGGCGGACCATCGAGCTATGCCGACAACATCCGCCGCCTCCGCGCCGGCAAGCCCGCAGCTTAGGCCGGTGCCGGCGCCCGCCGCCGCGACCGTGCCGGATCGCCGCCCGCGCCATCGGCTGTGGGCGGCGATCTGCGCGTCGCCGCTCTATGGCGCCACCCTCTGGGGTCGGACGCCGGAAGCGCTGAAGCTGAAGCTCGATGTCCGCTGGCCAGGCGATGCCGCACGCGGCGCAGCGCTGCTCTCCCACCACTACCGCTTCAACGGCGAGACGGTCGCGAGCGCGGTGCCGCCCTGGGACGCGACGGCGAGCCCCGGCTGGGTTGCGGCGCTGCACAGCTTTTCCTGGCTGGAGGATCTCTATGCGGCCGGCGGCGATAGCGCCGCACAGCAGGCGACGGCCCTGCTGCGCTCCTGGCTCAACGCGCCGGAGCGCTGGCATCCGACCGTCTGGCGCGCCGACGTGCTGGGCGCGCGTCTCTATGCCTGGATCGCCCATGCGGACGCGCTGGCTCCTGCGGCCGGCGACGCCGTGCTGCGCACCGCCTTCCTCCGCAGCCTGGCGCGCCAGACCCGTCATTTACGGCGGACCGCCGGCTGGGAGACGACGGGGCTGCAACGCCTTGCAGCGCTCAGGGGTCTGCTGGTCGCGCTCCTCGCCCAGGGCCGCGGCGATCGCCAGGTCGGCGGCGCGCTGAGCCTGATCGAGCGCGAATGCGCGGCGCAGATCCTGCCGGACGGCGGTCACGTGTCGCGCAGCCCGGCCGGCCAGTTCGCGGCGCTCCGCTACCTCGTCGATATGCGCGCGGGGCTCCGTGCGGCGCACATCGAGGTGCCGCAGCCGCTGCAGTCCGCGATCGATCGCGCCGCGCCGATGCTGCGCTTCTTCCGGCACGGCGATGGGCGCTTGGCGCTCTTCAACGACAGCGCCGAGCTCGATGCGACGATCCTCGACCTCGCGCTCAGCCTGGCGGAGTCGAAGGGCAAGGCGCCCGCCAGCGCGCCGATGGCGGGCTTCGAGCGGCTGCAGGCGGGAAAGAGCGTCGCGCTCATCGATTGCGGCACACCGCCCAGCGACGGATTGGGCGGCCACGCCCATGCCGGCACCTTCTCCTGCGAGCTGAGCTACGGCCGCGAGCGGCTGATCGTGAACTGCGGCGCCTATCATGGACCGAGCGCCGCCTGGCACGCGGCGCTGCGCACCACCGCGGCGCATTCCACCCTGGTGGTGGCGGACACGCCCTCCTCCGAGGTCGACGGCGACGGCCGGCTCGGCCGCCGGCCGCGAGCCATCACCCGCGAGCGCGCGGAGGAGGACGGCAACCAGTGGATCGCCGTCACTCATGACGGCTACAAGCGCCGCTACGGCCTGATACACGCGCGCCAGGTCTTCCTCGCCTCGGACGGCGAGGATCTGCGCGGCGAGGATCGCCTGACCGGGCCCGCGGGACAGAGCTTCGTCATCCGGTTCCACCTGCACCCGCAGGTGCAGGCGTCGCTCACCCAGGACGGCAATGCGGCGCTGCTGCGGCTGCCGAGCGGCGCCGGCTGGCGGCTGCGCGGCCAGGGCGCGGTGATGAGCCTCGCGGAGAGCGTCTATCTCGGCAGCGGCGAGATCCGCAAGAGCCAGCAGATCGTGCTTGAGGGCCATGTCGGGACCCAAGGCGCCACCGTCAAATGGGCGATCCGCCGCGAGGGTAAATAGCCGCGCCATCGGCGGCTTGATCGCGCCGGTCCCGCGCCCTAAGGTCCGGGCGCTTTCCGCCGAGGGTTTCTCATGACCGATGCGCTCCGCCCGGTGAAGCGGGCTCTCCTCTCCGTTCACGACAAGACCGGCCTCGTTCCCTTCGCCCAGGCGCTGGCGGCGCGCGGCGTCGAGCTCATCTCCACCGGCGGCACGGCGCGGGCGTTATCCGAGGCCGGCCTCAAGGTCGTCGACGTTGCCGCCGTCACCGGCTTTCCGGAGATGCTGGACGGGCGCGTCAAGACGCTGCATCCGGCGATTCACGGTGGCCTGCTGGCGCGGCGCGACCGCGGCGATCATCTGGAGACGATCGCGCGCCACGGCATCGCGCCGATCGACCTCCTGGTCTCGAACCTCTATCCCTTCGCCGCCACGGTGGCGCGCGGCGCGCCCTTCGAGGAATGCGTCGAGAACATCGACATCGGCGGCCCGGCGCTGATCCGCGGCGCCGCCAAGAATTCCGACGGCGTCGCCGTCGTCACCGACCCCGGCGACTACGAGGCGGTGCTCGCCGACCTTGCCGCCAACAACGGTGCCACCTCCGCCGCGCTGCGCCGCCGCCTGATGGCGCTTGCCTTCGCGCGCACCGCCGCCTATGACGGCGCGATCGCCGAGTGGCTCGCCGGACAGTCCGGCGAGACCTTTCCGATGGCGCTCGCGCTCTCCGGGCAGCTCAAGCAGAGCCTGCGCTATGGCGAGAATCCCCATCAGCAGGCGGCACTCTACGTGGGCGGGACGCCGCGGCCCGGCGTGGCGAGCGCTGAGCAGATCCAGGGGAAAGAGCTCTCCTACAACAATCTCAACGACACCGACGCCGCCTTCGAGGCGGTGGCGGAGTTCGAGGAGCCGGCGGTCGCCATCATCAAGCACGCCAATCCCTGCGGCGTCGCCGTCGCCGCGTCGCTGGCGCAAGCCTACGGGAAGGCGCTCGCCTGCGATCCCGTCAGCGCCTATGGCGGCATCGTGGCGGTCAATCGGCCGCTCGATGCCGCGACGGCGGAGCTTATCGGCAAGCTTTTCGCCGAGGTGGTGATCGCACCGGCGATCGAGCCGGCGGCGCGCGCCGCGCTCGCGGCGAAGAAAGCGCTCCGCGTCCTCATCACCGGCGCGCTGCCGGATCCGGCCGCGGCCGGCGTCACGCTGCGCTCGCTTGCCGGCGGGTATCTGCTGCAGACGCGGGACAACGGCTATGTTCGGGCGGACGATCTCAAGACCGTCACCAAGCGTGCGCCGACCGGCGCGGAGCTGGCGGATCTGCTCTTCGCCTTCCGCGTCTGCAAGCACGTGAAGTCGAACGCCATCGTCTACGTGAAAGGCGGCGCGACGGTCGGCATCGGAGCCGGGCAGATGAGCCGCGTCGACAGCGCCCGCATCGCCGCCTGGAAGGCCGAGGAGGCCGGCAAGGCGGCCGGACTCGCCGGCAGCCCGGCGGTCGGCTCGGTGGTGGCCTCGGATGCGTTCTTTCCCTTTGCCGACGGCCTCCTCGCCGCCATCAACGCCGGCGCCACCGCGGTGATCCAGCCCGGCGGCTCGATCCGCGACAACGAGGTGATCGCCGCCGCCGACCAGGCCGGCATCGCCATGGTGGTCACCGGCCTGCGCCACTTCCGGCACTGAAGCCTGACCCGATCGGATCGGGCTTCAGTTTGTTGCTTCGCGCGCTCAGACGCAGCGGCCGCCATCCACCTCCAGCGCCACGCCGGTGATGAATTCCGCCTCGTCGGAGGCGAGGTAGAGCGCCGCGTTGGCGATGTCTTTCGGCGTCGAGAGGCGGCCGAGCGGGATCGAGCCGATGAACTTCTTACGGTTCTCCGGCGTGTCGCCGCCCATGAAGCTGCCAAGAAGAGGCGTGTCGCCGGCCACCGGACAGAGCGCGTTGACGCGGATCTTGTCGGGCGCCAGCTCCACCGCCATCGCCTTGGTGAGCGTGATCGCCGCACCCTTGGAGCCGTTGTACCAGACGAGGCCTGGCCGCGGCCGCAGGCCGGCGGTGGAGGCGGTGTTGATGATGACGCCGCCGCCCTGCTTGCGGAAGACCGGCACGACGTGGAGCGCCGCCAGGTAGATCGACTTCACATTGACGGCGAAGACGCGGTCGAAGAGTGCCTCCGACACTTCCAGCATCGGCCCATTCACATGGGTGATGCCGGCGTTGTTGACCATGATGTCGAGGCGGCCGTAGCGCTCCAGCGCATGGCGCACCAGCTTGCCGACATCGGCGTTGACGGCGACGTCGGCGCGCAGGAAGCAGGCGCTGCCCTGGCCCTGCGCCGCCTCGATCTCGCCGGTGACGCGGGCGCCGCCCTTCTCGTCGATGTCGTTGACGACGATGCGGGCACCCTCCTCGGCGAAGCGCTTGGCGATGCCCTCGCCGAAGCCGGAGCCGCCGCCGGTCACGATCGCCACCTTGCCTTCGAGCCGCATGTTCCCTCCCGGTGCTCGAGATTTGTTGCGGGAGAGAGTGTCACGCGACGGCGCGCGGCGCCAGCCCGCGCGGCGCAAAAGAAAACCCCCGCCGAGGCGGGGGTCGAGTGGGATGCCGAAACCGGGACCTAGCGGCCGTAGTAGTAGTCGTAGCTGTAAGGTCCGTAATAGCCGTAGGGCTGGTAGTAGCCATAGACATAGGGGTGATGGCGGTACCACGCGTGCTCGCGCCATTCGTGCTCGCGCCACTCGTGGCCGCGCCAGCCCTCGTGTCCGTGCCAGCCGCGGTCGTAATGCCGGCCGTCATCGGCGCGGGCGGCGGTCGCCCCCATGGTGGCGAGGATGGCGACGGCCGCCACGGCCATCGCGAGCTTGCGCGACACGGTTGAGCGGCGGGTGGCGATAGTCGTCGTCATGGTGAGCCTCCTTCAAGAAGCTGCGCTCACCAGGAGAACGGAAGATGCGGAGCGATGTTCCGGCGCCGATCAAGATCCTTGGCGCCGGGACGATGGCGGAATCGTGGCGGCGAGAATGCCGCGCCGGATCTTCTCGAGCGATTTTCTAGACGAGAATGTTGAGGAGGGTGCCGCGCGGCGTCGCGGTGGTGGCGGCCGCCTGCTGCGCCAGCCCCTCGCTCGCCTGCTGGAGGAGCGCGGTCGCCTTGCGCTCGGAATCGAGGCTGCTCTTGAGGGCGGTGGTGGCGCCGCCGCCGCGGGACTGCAGCACGCTGAGCGTGCTGGCGGAGAGATTGATCGGCGGGATCGAGCTGCTCATGTGATCCGGGGAATTTAGCGCGATTTCGTGAAAGCCGGGTGAATCATCTACTGGGCGAGGAGCTGCACGCCGAGATCGACCGGCCAGAACAGGCTCGCCTGGAAGCCCACCACCACATCGTTCCAGCCGAGCCGCTGGTCGCCGACATGGGCGGCGTTAACAATGTGG
Organism: Allostellaceae bacterium; assembly: GCA_035523855.1. Lineage (GTDB taxonomy): Bacteria > Pseudomonadota > Alphaproteobacteria > ATCC43930 > CGMCC-115725 > DASZHJ01. The sequence goes on along the minus strand of DATKPX010000261.1, from coordinate 2,027 downwards.
TAGGCGAAATCCGCCGCCGCCACCGCAAGGTAAAGCGCCGACAACAGCCGGAGCCAGCGCCTTCCCGGCGGCCGGCCGCCCCGGGTCGCATTTCCCCTCGATATTCCAATGCGTTGCGGCAGGGCGCGGAATCCCTCGTGGGTTGTTACAATCCGAGATGTTTGGTTACAACTTTTTTCTTCCTATGGGTGAGGCCCTGTCCAATCCTTGACCCGATTTGCGGAGCACGGGGGCGATGCCCTATCTTTTGGGGGCGCGCGGAAGCGACGCAGAGCTACACTCGCGGACTATATTGCCGGAGGGGCGCATGGATCGGAACAACGACGTCATCGGCGGCAAGGGCGCGTCGACACATGAGGTGCGCCGGGCAAGCCAGGACGCCGCACAAGACAGTGTAGTAGCGCTCCTCGACCAGAGCAGACTTAGGCGCGAGTGCCTGAAGCTCGCGCTGATGGAGCATGAGAGCGCCTGGCGCATCCTCGACCTCGCCAGCGCCGAGGACGTGCTGCGCCTCGCCGAGGGCGGCCAGCAGTTCGATCTCCTGCTGATGGGCGCCGCCACCGCCGAGCTCGTCGATCTCGCGCAGGTGGAGACGCTGCACCAGGCGCTGCCGGAGACGCCGATCGTCGTCGTCGCCGAGAACGACAATCCGCACCGCGCGCGCCTCATCCTCAACGCCGGCACCCGCGGCTTCCTCCCCGCCTCGCTCAGCCTCAAGGTGCTGCTGGGCGCCCTCGATCTGGTGCTGGCGGGCGGCGTCTACGTGCCTTCGTCGCTGATCGATCCCGGCCCGCAGCGCACCCCCGCGACGCCGCAGCAGAAGCGCGCCAACGAACCCTGGTCGGAGCTGACGCGTCGCCAGCGCGACGTTCTCAGCCTGATCGCGCAAGGCAAGTCGAACAAGCTCATCGCCGACGCGCTCTCGATGTCGGAGAGCACGGTGAAGGCGCATGTGAAGCAGATCATCAAGCGCCTCCACGTGGCGAACCGCACCCAGGCGGCGCTCCTCGCCACCGGCAGCCTGACCGCGCCGCAGCAGCCGAGCGCCGAGCCCGCCGGCGCGACGGTCGGCAACGGCATGGTGGCGGCGAAGTAGCGGAGCGTTTGCTTCCCGGCATTCGCGCGCTCGCCCCACCCCCTCCCTGACCTCGCCTTCAAGGGGGAGGGGCTGTTTCAGTCCGGAAACCGATCGTGATCCGCTTCCCCCTCCCCCTTGAGGGGAAGGGTCGGGGTGGGGGTTGCCCGCACCAGGCTCCGCCACCAGCCCGCCCCGCTTGTACCGCCGCCTCGAACTGCCAATAATCGAGGAAGCGAGCGGCCGAGCCGCTTTAGGGAGTGAACGCCGATGTCGAATACCACCGTCTTTCCGGTGCCGGAGCGGCTCGCGCGCGCTGCGTGGGTGAACGAGGCCAAGTATTTCCAGATGTACGAGGCCTCGCTCGCGGACCCCGACAGGTTCTGGGGCGAGCACGGCAAGCGCCTGCACTGGATCAAGCCTTATACCAAGGTGAAGAACGCCCGCTTCACCGGCGACGTCAGCATCAAGTGGTTCGAGGACGGCACCCTCAACGCGGCGCAGAACTGCATCGACCGCCACCTGGCGACGCGCGCCGACCAGACCGCGATCCTCTGGGAGGGCGACAGCCCCAGCGAGCAGCGCCATGTGAGCTACGCCGAGCTCCACGAGAATGTCTGCCGCCTCGCCAACGTGCTGAAGGCGCATGGCGTCAAGAAGGGCGACCGCATCACCATCTACATGCCGATGATCCCCGAGGCGGCTTTCGCCATGCTCGCCTGCGCGCGGATCGGCGCCGTCCACTCGGTGGTGTTCGGCGGCTTCTCGCCGGAGAGCCTGATCGGCCGCATCCAGGACTGCAAGTCGACCTTCATCATCACCGCCGACGAGGGCCTGCGCGGCGGCCGCAAGGTGCCGCTCAAGGCGAACGTCGACGCCGCGCTCAAATCCTGCCCGGAGGTGAAGACGGTGCTGGTGACCCGGCGCACCGGCGGGCAGATCCACTGGCAGC
>DATKPX010000260.1:0-2330 GCA_035523855.1 Allostellaceae bacterium | reverse complement strand
GTCGTCTACGAGCAGCGCAAGGAGATCATGGCGGAGGAGGATGCCGCGCAGATGGTGGCGGACATGCGCCACGAGGTGATCGAGAACCTGGTCGCCCGCACCATCCCCGAGAACGCGCTGCCCGACCAGTGGAACGTGACCGCGCTCCACGAGGAATGCCTCCGGCTTCTCAATCTCGACCTGCCGGTCGCCGACTGGGCGAAGGAGGAGGGCATCGCCGATGCCGAGATCCGCGAGCGCCTGATCAAGGCGTCCGACGACAAGATGGCGGCAAAGGCGGCGATGCACGGGCCCGAGGTCATGCGCATGGCCGAGAAGAGCCTGCTGCTGCAGATCCTCGACCAGTCCTGGAAGGATCACCTGCTGACGCTCGACCACCTGCGCCAGGGCATCAATCTCCGCGCCTACGCGCAGCGCGATCCCCTCAACGAGTACAAGCGCGAGGCCTTCGACCTCTTCGAGCAGATGCTGGTGCAGCTGCGCGACAACGTGACGGGCGTGCTCTCCCATGTGGAGCTGCGCGTCCAGCGCGCCGAGGACGTGCCGCAGCCCCGGCCGCAGGTGCGCATGCGCGAGAGCCGCGAGGATCCGGCGCTCGTCGACGCGATGGCCGGCGCCGAGGCCAATGGCGGCGGCGTTGCTGCCGCTTCAGCGGTGGCGGCGGGCGCCAATCCCTGGGCGAAGACGCCGCGCAACGCGCTCTGCCCCTGCGGCTCCGGCAAGAAATACAAGCACTGCCACGGCAAGCTCTAGCTGGCCGGCTTTCCGCGCGCCGACCGCGGGCCAGGGCGGCGGTCGCCGCTCCCGCGTCCTCTCCTGCGCCAGCATGCATGCGGGCGCGCACCTGCAGCAGGTCCTTCCGCGCCACGATGGCCGATGAGCCTGCCGTCCCGCGCCCACCGCGAGGAGCGCCGGCGCATCGGCCCGTCGCTCCGGGCGCTGCTGGCCCGGCTCGACGGCTGACCCCCGCCATCGGCCGGCGCCGGATGGCGAATTTCTGTCATTACAGCGAATTAATCCCGATGTAGGTGGGGCGTAATCGCGCCTGCCTTATCTCTCCCGGAGGTGCCGAAGCGGGATCGCGTTCCGCGCGCGGCAGATGATCCCTAGGAGAGAACCGCTCATGAGTTACCCACTACCAGTGCGTTTGCCCCACATGCGCGGCACCGCCGGCGCGCGCACCGCGCTGCTCGCCGCGGGATTGGGGCTGACCCTCGCGCTTTCGCCCTACGCCCAGGCCCAGGACGGCGCCGCCGCCAATAGCGGCAACCTCGTGCAGATGCCGAGCCTCGCGCCGCTGACCAAGAAGGTGCTGCCGGCGGTGGTCAACGTGTCGGTGGTGGAGAAGGCCGGCGCCGCGGACGACCAGTCCGACGACGAGGAGGACGCGTCGCCGGGCATGCCGAACATCCCTCAGGGCACGCCCTTCGACGATTTCCTGCGCAAATTCTTCGAGCAGCAGGGCATCAACCCCGACCATCCGCAGCAGCAGCAGCGCGCGCAGCGGATGGCGCTGGGCTCCGGCTTCATCATCGATCCCGCCGGCTACGTCGTCACCAACAACCACGTGATCGACGGCTCCGAGAAGGTGACGGTGATCCTGCAGGACGACAGCAAGCACGTCGCCAAGATCGTCGGCCGCGACACCAAGACCGATCTCGCCCTCCTCAAGATCGACAATGGCGGCAAGCCGCTGCCCGCCGTCTCCTTCGGCGACAGCGGCGCCGAGCAGGTCGGCGACTGGGTCGTCGCCGTCGGCAACCCCTTCGGCCTCGGCGGCACCGTGAGCGCCGGCATCATCTCGGCGCAGGGCCGCGACATCCATTCCGGACCCTATGACAACTTCCTGCAGATCGACGCGCCGATCAATCGCGGCAATTCCGGCGGCCCGACCTTCAACCTCAAGGGCGAGGTCATCGGCATCAACACCGCGATCTACTCGCCCAATGGCGGCAGCGTCGGCATCGGCTTCGCGATCCCGTCGAACCTGGCGAAGCCGGTGATCGATCAGCTGCGCGAGCACGGCAAGGTGAGCCGCGGCTGGCTCGGCGTGCAGATCCAGGAGGTGACGCCGGCGATCGCCAAGAGCATGAGCCTGCCGAACGACCATGGCGCCCTCGTCGCCGACGTCACCAAAGGGAGCCCGGCGGAGAAAGCCGGCTTCAAGCAGGGCGACGTCATCGAGAGCTTCAACGGCCATCAGATCGAGAAGCTGCGCGATCTGCCGATCATGGTCGCGGAAACGCCGGTCGGCACCGACGCCAAGGTGACAGTGCGGCGCGGCGACACGGACAAGAGCTTCGACGTCGCCATTGCCGAGCAGCCGGCCA
>DATKPX010000259.1:0-3434 GCA_035523855.1 Allostellaceae bacterium | reverse complement strand
TGGGAACGCGGACGAGCTCGGCCGCCAGCGCCGTCACCTCGGGAATGGCGGCACGGACCGCGGCCTCGAAACGCGCTCGGGCGGCGCTCATGCCCCAAGCAGCCCCAGCGTCGCCGCGCGCTCGCCGGTGGAGACGGTCGAAAGGGTGGTGGAGCGCACGAAGACGCCCGGCTCCGGCGCCACGACCGTCTCCACCGTGTCGCCGAAGATGTCGACGATGCGCGCCAGCAGCTCGCCTTTCCGCACCAGCGCGCCGAGCGTCGCCTCGGTGTGGAGCAGCCCGCCGCGATGGGCGCGGAGGCCGAGGAAATCCCGCATCACGTGATCGACCGCCGGCAGGCGCCGCTCGCCCTCGATCATGCCGAGCCCGATCAGCGCATTGGCCACGCAGCGTGCGCCCTCGGCGATCATCGAGGCCTCGAGCCTTCCGCCCTCGCCGACCTCGAAGGTAAAGGCGGGAACGCCGGCGCGCGTCGCCTCGACGCAGCAGATGCCGTCGCTCACATACATGCCCTGGTTCGTCTTCATGATGTAGCCGGTGGCGAACTGCTCGGCGAGCCAATGCGCCTGCTCCGCCGCCGGCCCGAGGCTCAGCTTGGGCACGATGGCGATCGGCACGTAGCGGCCGCCGCGGGTCGGCGTGTGGATGTCGATGGCGCAGGAGCATTGCCGGATCAGGCGGAACAGCGATGCCGCCACGATCTGCGCCAGGTTGCCGTCGGCGTCGCCCGGAAAGCAGGTCCAGGCGTCGATCGGCGCCTGATCGAGCGGCGACTTCATGAATTGCGAGAGCGGAATGCGGTGATCGGCGTAGAAGGAGAGCGGATGCTGCACCGGCACGCAGAGGATGCTGCCGGCGAGCCGCGCCGGATCCACCTTCGCCAGCGCCTCGGAGAGGATGGCGACGCCATTCACTTCGTCGCCATGGACGGCAGCGCCGAGATAGAGCCGCGGCCCCGGCTTGGCGCCGTTGATCACCACCACCGGCAGACCGACCTTCGAGCCGTCGGCGAGCTCCACGAGATCGAGGTGGGTGCGCGCCCGCCGGCCCGGCGGCACCGTAAGCGTGCCGAGCTCGATCGGGCCCACTGGCAGCGAGCGGATGGCGGCGCTCATCGGGCGCCTCCCTGGCGGTCGTAGCCCGCGAGCAGCCGGTCGACGATGCCGGTGGCGGCGTCCCAGTCATAGGTGCGGAAGGCGTGCGCGGTCGTGAAATGGCGGGCGCCGTTATAGAACATCTCGTACTGCGTATGCCGCGAGGCGAACTCCGAGCCGATGCTGTCCCAGGCGAGCTTGAAGAGCTTGACGCGTCCCTCGGGATCGGTGCGCGGCGAGAGCTGGGTCTTGGCGATGACGGCGGCGATCTCCGGATTGTCGAAATCCTCGACTGAGGAGGGCAGCATGATGACGCCGCCGCCGGCGAGATCGCGGATCTGGGTGACGATCTCGGGATAGATCTGCTGCGCCATGACCACGGCGCTGTAGAGCAGGCCGCGATCAGGCAGGAAATAGGGGCCGTAGGCGCTGCCTTTCGCCTCCATGGCGTAGACGGCGGATTCGATCATGCCGGCCTTGGCAGTGAGCATCCCCAGGCTCTCGCGCACCTGCGGGAAATCCACCGTGCCGATGGTCTCGGTGATCCGCCGCGCGACGCCGACGAGAAAGCGCAGCTTCACCATGAGGCGGATCTGCGCCTGGTAGTTCTGGTAGGAGTGCGCCGGCGTCTCGTGGAACTGGGCGAAGGACATGGCGGGGCTGCGGTGCACGAAGACGCGCTCCCAGGGAACCTTCACCTCGTCGAAATAGACGATGGCGTCGTTCTCGTCGAAGACCGAGGAGAGCGGATAATCGAAGCGCGAGACGCCCTGCTCGTAGGATTTGCGCGACAGCAGCTTGAGGCCGCGGGCGCCGATCGGGATCGCCGCGGTGAAGGCGTATTTGGTCTCGCCGTCCCGCATCGGGCGCAGCGAGGCGACCAGGATCTCGTTGGCGAAGACAGCAGAGGTGCCCAGCATCTTCGCGCCCTTGATGGTGATGCCTTCGGCATCCTCGTCGCAGATCGCGGCGGTCAGGTACTCGTCCGCCTGCTCGCCGGTCGATTTCGAGCGGTCGGCCTGCGGATCGATGATGACGTAGGCAAGGTAGAGATCGTTGTCGCGGGCATATTCGTAGTAATCCCAGAGCGCCGTGCCGCGCCCCTTGCCGTGGCTCTCGAAGAGATCCTTCCCCATCGCCATGGCGGCGATGCAGGAGGCGACGTGGTCCGGCGAGCGGCCCATGAAGCCGCAATGCAGCTCCGACCACGCGGTGAGCGCCTCGCGACGCTCCACCAGCTCCGCATAGGAGCGCGGCAGCTGCCAGGCGCGGTTGGCGCGCCGGCCGGTGGGCGTCGCGAAGGTCATGCGCTCGATCTGATCGGGCCGGGCCTGGAAGTCGTAGAGCTCCCCTACGGTAGCGGCGGCGTTGCGGAAGGCGGGATGGGTGGTCACGTCCTCGACGGTGCGGCCGGAAAGATAGATCCGGCGGTCGTCCCGCAACGACCGGAGATGCGCTTCGCCTGTCTTCACCATGGACTCCCCCACTGCACCGCCCAGATTTAATCGCCCGATGAGATTGATGCCATCATTGCGCCCGGGCGACAAGGCGATGCCGGTGGACCCGCGCCCATGGCTTTTGCGCGCGATGTCGCGCGATGGTAGGCTGTCACCAGCCCCACACCGATCCATAGGCGCGTCATGAGTGTCGAACAGCTGGGCCCGCCGCTTCCTGCCGTCCTGCAGCCCGAGGACGGCGTCTCCTTCTGGCGGCCGCTGCCCACCAACGGCTACGTCACCGTGAAGGCGAGCCCGTCCTATGGCGGGCCGGACGGCATCACCATGGGCATCCAGGTGATCCCGCCGGGCTGCTTCATCGCCGAGCACAGCCACGACAAGCAGGTGGAGATCCTCTTCTGCTTCGAGGGCGAAGGAAAGATCGAGGTGGACGGCAAGACGCATCCCTTCGTGCCCGGCACCACCGTGATCGCCTCGCCCTGGCTCAAGCACAAGATCATCAACACCGGCCGCGGCGATCTCAAGATGACCTGGACGATGACGCCGCCCGGCCTCGAGGCCTATTTCCGCGGCATCGGTCGCGACCGCGCGCCGGGCGACCCGGCGCCAGAGCCTTTCACGCCGCCCACAAACGCCGAGCGCATCCAGCTCGAGACCGGTTTCGGCGATCTGCAGCGTTAGCTGTCGGGCATCACGAAGGGCTTCGGATCCGCGAATCGCCGCAGCACGTTCCAGGTGAGCTTCGCGATCGCGTTGTCGAAGCCGTTGTGGCCGAGCGAGCCCGCATAGGCGATCGAGCCCGTCGAGAATACCGCGCCGCCGTTGGGCGCCTCGAAGAACACCATGTCGGCGCGGATCTGCGGGTTCTGCACGCCGTCAGTC
>DATKPX010000258.1:0-15352 GCA_035523855.1 Allostellaceae bacterium | reverse complement strand
CGCCGCAGCCGACCGCCCGGCCGTCGCGCCGCGCCAGGTAGAACGCGACCTCCGGCCGCCGGAGCGCCGCCACGTCGAGGAAATGATTGCTCTCGACCGGATAGAGCGCCGCCGCATAGGCCTCGCCTGCCGCCAGCAGCGCGCGGATCTCGGGTGCGTCGGGGTCCTCCGCTTGAATCGTAAGCGACATGGCGGCGCCGGCGCGACCGTTCAGGACTGGTCGCCCATCTTGAGGGCCGCGATGAAGGCGGATTGCGGAATCTCCACCTTGCCGAACTGGCGCATGCGCTTCTTGCCCTCTTTCTGCTTCTCGAGGAGCTTGCGCTTGCGGCTGACGTCGCCGCCATAGCATTTGGCGAGCACGTCCTTGCGCAGGGCTTTCACCGTCTCGCGGGCGATGATGCGGCCGCCGATCGCCGCCTGGATCGCGATCTGGAACAACTGGCGCGGGATCAGATCCTTGAGCCGCTCGCAGAGCGCGCGGCCGCGGCGCTCGGCCTGGCTCCTGTGCACGACCAGCGAGAGCGCGTCCACCGCCTCGCCGTTCACCAGGATGGTCATCAGCACGAGATCGCCGGTCTCGTAGTCGGCAATCTGATAGTCGAAGCTGGCATAGCCGCGGCTCACCGACTTGAGCCGGTCGTAGAAGTCGAAGACCACCTCGTTGAGCGGCAGGCGATAGACCACCATGGCGCGGCTGCCGGCGTAGGTCAGGTCCTTCTGCACGCCGCGGCGCTCCTCGCAGAGCGCCAGCACCGCGCCCAGGAACTCGTCCGGCACCAGGATGGTGGCGTTGATCCAGGGCTCCTCGATGTGGTCGATCTTCACGGGATCCGGCATGTCCGCCGGGTTGTGCATCTCCATCTTCTCGCCGTTGGTGAGATGGATGTGATAAACGACCGAGGGCGCCGTGGTGACGAGGTCGAGATCGAACTCGCGCTCCAGCCGCTCCTGGATGATCTCCAGATGCAGGAGCCCCAGAAAACCGCAGCGGAAGCCGAAGCCCAGCGCCGCCGAGGTCTCGGGCTCGAAATTGAAGCTGGCATCGTTGAGGCGGAGCTTCGCCAGGCTCTCGCGCAGCTTGCCGTAGTCGTTGGCGTCGGACGGAAAGAGGCCGCAGAACACCACCGGCTGCACCGGCCGGAAGCCCGGCAGCGGCTCGGCGGCAAGCCGGCGCTCCTCGGTGATGGTGTCGCCGATGCTGGTATCCGCCACCGCCTTGATGCCGGCGGTGATGAAGCCGATCTCGCCCGGGCCGAGCTCTTCCACCGGCTGGCCCTTGGGCGTGAAGACGCCGACGCGCTCTACTGCGTGAGTGGCCCCGGTCGCCATCATGCGGATCTTGAGCCCGGGCTTCAGCACGCCGTCCTTGACGCGCACCAAGGTGACGACGCCGAGATAGGCGTCATACCAGCTGTCCACCAGCAGCGCCTTGAGCGGCGCCTCGCGGTCGCCCTTCGGCGGCGGCAGGCGGTGCACCAGCGCCTCCAGCACGCCGTCGATGTTGAGGCCGGTCTTGGCGGAGATCATCACCGCCGCCGAGGTGTCGAGGCCGATCACGTCCTCGATCTGCTGCTTGACGCGCTCCGGCTCCGCCGCCGGCAGATCGATCTTGTTGAGGACGATGACGATCTCGTGGTTGGCGTCGATCGCCTGGTAGACGTTGGCGAGGGTCTGCGCCTCCACACCCTGGCTCGCGTCCACCACCAGCAGCGAGCCCTCGCAGGCGGCGAGCGAGCGGCTCACCTCATAGGCGAAATCCACGTGGCCGGGCGTGTCCATGAGATTGAGCTCATAGATCTCGCCGTTCTTGGCCTTGTAGGTGAGGCGCACGGTCTGCGCCTTGATGGTGATGCCGCGCTCGCGCTCGATGTCCATGCTGTCGAGCACCTGCTCGCGCATCTCGCGCGCCTCCAGGCCGCCGCAGGCCTGGATCAGCCGGTCGGCGAGCGTCGACTTGCCGTGGTCGATGTGCGCGATGATCGCGAAGTTGCGGATATGATTAAGGTCTGTCATGGGGGCTGGGTTTGAGGCCGCCCGGAACATAAGGGCGGATGGCCCTGAGCGCAATCGCCCTGGGAACGCCCGGGAAAGGCCCCGGTTCCGCCGCCGGCGCCGCGTGCTAAGCTGCTGAAAACCCGAAAAGGAGGAGATGCCATGAAGATCGCCAGCGCGCGCACGCGGATCGTCGAGCTGCCGGCGGACGAGCCGCTCGCCGACATGCCGGAGAACCCCAAGGCGACGCGGCCCTTCGTCACCCTGGAGCTCGCCACCGAGGACGGCACGGTCGGGATCGGCGTCACCTTCTTCGGCGGCGCGCTCACCGGCGCGCTGCGCCAGGCGGTTGACGCGATCGCCGGCCTCATCAAGGGCGAGGACGCGCTCCGCCCCGAGGCGATCCATGGCAAGTTCCGTGAGCCGTCCATGCATGGCGGGCCGGGCGGCATCTTCAATCTGGCGCTCTCGGCGATCGACATGGCGCTCTGGGACATCAAGGGCAAGGCGCTGGGCCAGCCGCTCTGGAAGCTCTTGGGCGGCGCCGGCAAGAGCGTCCCCACCTATGCCAGCGGCGCCCTGATGCGCGGCCTCACTCTCGACCAGTCGGTGGAGGCCGCCGGGCGGCTCGCCGCCAGGGGCTGGCGCGAGGCGAAGATGCAGCTGGCGCTCCCCGGCGACACCTCGCCGCAGAAGGAGGTGGAGCGCGCGCGGCGCGTGCGCGAGGCGCTCGGCCCCGAGATCAAGCTGATGGCGGACGTGAACCAGCGCTGGCGGCCGGAGCAGGCGATGGCGATCGGCCGTCGCCTGGAAGATCTAGGCCTCACCTGGCTCGAGGACGTGACGGTGGCCGACGATTTCGCCGGCCTCGCGCGGATCAGCGACGCGCTCGCGACGCCGGTCGCCGGCGGCGAGTATGTCTGGGGCATCGCGCCCTTCCGCCACATGCTGGAGGCGCGCTCGGTCGACATCGTGATGATCGACCTCGTGCGCGTCGGCGGCATCACCCAGTGGATGAAGGTCGCCGGCATGGCGCAGGCCTTCAACCTGCCGGTCGTGAGCCACCTCATCCCCGAGGTGCATGTGCATCTGATCGGCGCCGTGCCCAACGGCCTCACCGTCGAGTACATGCCCTGGCTCAACCGCCTCTTCACGGAGCCGCCGATGCAGCAGAACGGCGAGCTCGCGATGCCGACCAAGCCGGGCCTCGGCCTCGAGTTCGATCCCGAGGCGCTGCAGCGGTTCGGCACCGCCTGAGCTCTGAAAACAGGGGCCGCCCCCGCAAGGGCGGTCCCTGGCCCTCAGCCCGCCGCGTTCTTCGGCGCGGCGAAGACCGTGACCGCCGGCGGCGCGCCCTGGAATTTCTCCACATCGCCGATCGCCGTGTGGCCGCAATTGCCCTGGGCGAGCTTCGAGGTGCCGATATCGACGGTGAGCGCGTTGACGTCGCCGTATTTGTCGAGGGTGCCGGGCTTGCCGGGCTCCGCCGGATCGTACCAGCCGCCCTCGTTGACGCGGATCACGTTGGGGCGGATGTCGTCGGTCACCTTGGCGCCTGCCAGGATCTGGCCACGGCCGTTGAAAACGCGCACCACGTCGCCGTCCTTGATGCCGCGCGCGGCGGCGTCCTTGCTGTTGATGAGGCAGGGCTCGCGATCCGCCACCGCATAGGTCGTGCGCAGCTTGCTGCCGCAGAGCTGGGAATGCAGCCGGCCGCGCGGATGGCTGCTGGCGACGTGCAGCGGGTACTTGGCGCCGGCGCCGCCCAGCCGCTCCACCGGCTCCATCCAGGTCGGATGCGGCGGGCAGTCGTCATAGGCCATCTTCTCGATGTTCTTCGAGTAGATCTCGATCTTGCCAGATGGCGTGCCGAGCGGATTGAGCAGGGGATCCTCGCGGTACTTCTGGTAGCGGATGAACCCTTTCGCCTCGGCGGAGACCGGGAATTCCACCACGCCGGCGCCGTTCCAGAACTCGTCGAAACCGGGCATGGCGATGTTCTTGGCCTTCGCCTGCTTTTCCGACTCCTCGTAGAAGGAGCGGATCCAGTCCATCTCGCTCTTCCCCTCGGTGTACTCCTTGCCCTTGCCGAGACGCTCGGCGATGGCGGCGAAGATGTCGAAGTCGTTGCGCGCCTCGTACATCGGCTCGACCACCTTCTTCATCGCCATGATGGCGCGCAGCGAGTAGTCGCCGACCTGCTCGATGTCGTTGCGCTCATAGGCGGTGGTGGAAGGCAGCACGATGTCGGCCATGCGCGCCGTCGCCGTCCACTGGAAGTCGTGCACGATGAAGGTCTCGAGCTTGCGCCAGGCCGCCAGCATGCGGTTGCGGTCCTGGTGGTGGGCGAAGGGATTGCCGCCGACCCAATAGGCGAGCTTGACGTCGGGATACTTGTCGCGCTTGCCGTTGAAGTCGAATTCCTTGCCGGGATTCTCCAGCATATCGACGATGCGCGCCAGCGGAATGCTGGCGGCGCCGCTCGAGGAGAGCCAGGCCGCGCCGGCCACGGTCTTGCCGCCATCGGTGATGCCGGGCAGCACCGGGCTGTCGGCGCTCGGGCTGCCGCCGCTGGCGTAGTGGTAGCTGAGGCCGAAGCCGCCGCCGGCGGTGCCGATCTGGCCCAGCATCGAGGCCAGGGTCACCAGCATCCAATGCGCCTGCTCGCCGTGGTGCTGGCGCTGCAGCGACCAGCCGCTCGCCAGCATGGTGCGGTTCTGGGCGAAGCGCCGCGCCAGATCCTTGATCGTGTCCGCCGGCACCTCGCAAATCGCTGCGGCCCACTCCGCCGTCTTCGGCGTCTTATCGGTCTCGCCGGTGAGGTAGCGCGCGAACTGGTCGAATCCCACCGTGTAGTCGGCGAGGAATTTCTGGTCGTGCAGCTTCTCGGTATAGAGGGTGTGCGCGATGCCCAGCATCATCGCGACGTCGGTCTGCGGCCGCGGCGCGATCCATTCGGCGCCGAGATAGGTGCAGGTGTCGGTGCGGACGGGATCGATGCAGATCACCTTGGTGCCGGCGGCCTTGAGCGCCGCCATGCCCTCGTAGCCGCCGTGATCGGGAATGACCCAGCCGATCTGATTCGTGGTCATGGGATCGGCGCCCCAGAACACCATGAGCTTGGTGTCCTTTGCCACCACAGGCCAGGCGGTCTGCTGCTCGTAGACCTCGAGCGTCCCCATCACATGCGGCATGATCACCTGCGACGCGCCGGTCGAATAGTCGCCGGAGTGATTGACGAAGCCGCCCTTCAGGTTCATCAGCCGGCCCAGCAGCGTGCGGCAGTTGTGCAGCTTGCCGGGACTCTTCCAGCCATAGGAGCCGGCGAAGCTCGCCGCCGGCCCGTACTTGTCCTGCACGCGCTTCAGCTCCTTGGCGACGAGATCGAGCGCCTGGTCCCAGGTCACCCGCACGAAGTCGCCGGTGCCGCGGGTCTCGGGCTCGACGCCCGCGCCTTTCTCCAGGAAGGCTCGGCGCACCATCGGGTAGCGGATGCGGGTCGGTGAGTAGACGCTGTCGAGGATGCCCTCGAGCTGCGGGCTCGGACGCGGGTCCTTGTCCCAGGGGCTGATGGCGGCAAAGCGGCCGTTGTCGACCTTGGCGCGGAAGGCGCCCCAATGCGATCCCGTCAGCACCTCGCCGCTCGCCGCCGTCGCGGCGAAGCCGGCCTCCAGGAGCGACGGCCCGATGAGGCCGAGCGCGCCGGCGGCGACGCTACTCCGAAGGAAGAGGCGCCGCGAAAGCTGTGAGCTCCGGGGCGCGGCGGCTGCTGGCGTCGTCATCGACTCTCTCCTTGCTGCTGTCGGGGTGATCGGTCACGTCGCGCTCCGCGTATTCCGCCGCGAGAAAAGCGGCGAGCACCGCGGCGGCGCCGGCGTAGAATCCGGTGCGGTCGAGCTTCTGGCAGAGCGTGGCGAAATCGGGGATCCAGCCGAGCATCGAGCACAGCAGCTCGCGGCTGTCGCATCGGTCGGCCTCGCTGTCCGCGCGATCGAGGCGGCGCAGCAGCGCCGCCTGCGCCGCCAGCTCGATCGCCAGGTGGTCGGCGGGCTCGCGGCAGTCGGCGCCGACGCGCAGGCCGAGGCGGCGCAGCAGCGCCTCCATGCGCACCATCGGCTCCTGGCAGACGCGAGCGAACTCGCTGCCATAGACGGATTCATAGGGCGGCACGGTCTCCGGACCGCCGGCGCCCAGGAACAGCGACACGTAGGCGTGGTTGAGGGTGATCCCGGCGCGCGCCTCGGCGGGGAATGCCTCGAGCGCATGCCGGATGGCAGCGATGCCGGGCGCGAGCGACGGCTCCTCGCCGAGCGCCGCCAGCAGCTCCGCGCCGGCGCCCGACCGATAGGCCGCGATCTGCGCCGCCGAGAGCGGCGCGATGAACAGGCTCGACAGCCATTCATAGACGATGGCGCGCTCCTCCCGCGGCGAGATCCGCTCAGCCACCGGCGCCTCCCGGTTTGCCGGCTTCGGCGTTCTTGGTGTCCTCGGCATGCATCTGCGCGTATTTCAGGAGGAAGCGGTACTGCTCGTCGTCGAGGACGAGGAAGCGCTTCATCGCGTTCATGCTGCCGATCCACTGGTTGGCGAGGTAATGGTCCACCGGCGGCAGCGCGTGGCAGGTGCCGCAGGAGGCGCTGTACATCTCCTCGCCGTAGGCCCAGAGCTTCTGGCGGTCGGCGATCAGCCCGTCCTTGGAGATCCAGGCGGTGAGGCTGGCGCGGAACCAGGTGATGTCGGTCTCGCTGTCGCGCACCGTCTCCTTGCGCTCGACCTTCTCCAGCGCCGGCTGGCCGAGCGCCGCGGTCAGGATGCGCTTGCCCATGAGCTCGTAGAGGGCGCGCTCGGCGCCTTCCTGCTGCCAGCCGTCGACGCGTACCTTGAGCCAGTCGCCGTCGCGCTCCAGCACCTCGACGCGCGAGCCCCCGAGCAGCTTGCCATCGCCGCCGGCGTCGGGCTTGGCGCTGGCGCGCTCGGCGAACAGCGACTTGGTCTCCAGCGTGTAGAGGATCTGCGCCTTGGCACCCTCCTTGGTCGAGAGCTCCTTGAGCGCGATCAGGCTCTGCTTGTAGCCCTTGGTCATGTCCGGAAGCTTGTGGGCGATGCCTTTGTGGCACTCGATGCAGGTCTGCTTCGACGCCATCGCCTTCTGCATCTGCTCCTGGGCGGCCTGCGGCTGCTTGTGGAAATCCATCGCCTCGAAGGAGTGGCAGTTGCGGCACTCGCGAGAATTGGTCGCCACCATGGTGGCCCAGACCTGCTGGGCGAGCTCCAGCCGGCGCGCCTCGAATTTCTCCGGCGTCGAGATGGTGCCGGTGAGCTTGCCCCAGAGCTCGCCGCTCGCCTGGATCTTGCGCAGCATCTTGGGTCCCCACTCGTGCGGCACGTGGCAGTCCGAGCAGATCGCGCGCACGCCGACCGGGTTCTTGTAGTGGATCGACTCTTTATACTCGGCGTAGACGGTGCCCATCTCGTGGCAGGAGGTGCAGAACTCGAGCCGGTTGGTGTATTCGAGCACGGTGTGGAAGCCGCCCCAGAACACGATGCCGCCGAGCCCGCCGATCGCGAGGAGGCCGAGCGCATAGCCCGTTGCCGGCTTGCGCAACCATCGCCAAAGCATCGCGAAAGGTTTCGTCACAACCCCTGCCGTGAAGAGTGCTGACCCTGTGCCTATTCTCGCAGCCCCGCAGCCGCGCGGAGTTGATGTAGATCAAGCCGAGAGATGAGCAAGTTGAAGAGCGCGGATTACCCGCGATCAGCTCGATCTTCTTTGCCGTGCTTAATGACTCTTAACAGCTCGCCGCGCTCTGTTCATGCACGCGTATGATAAATTCTCGCCGCTTCAGTCCAGCGAGGCGGCGAGCATCATGCTGATGTGCGTCAGCGGCAGCTTCGTCTCCGCCGCCCAGTCATTGAAGATCGCCTGCACCGTTGCGCGGTCGCGCTTGCCCTTGGGCTCGCCCTTGAAGAGGCCCCAGTGCTGCAGCGCCTTCACCACCGAATAGGTGAGGATGAAGGTGTCCTTGCCGGCCATGCGCAGGAAATAGGGACCGGAATTGCCACCCAGCTGGTGGAATCGCTTGGCGAGGTCCGCCCAGAGCGCCGCCACCTCTTCGCTGGGCCAGGCCGCGAGATAGGCGCCGCAGCTTCCCTGCTCTGCCGCGAGATCGACCATCGCCGCGCCGTTGGCATGCACCGCCTTGAGCTTGCCGAGATGACGGATGAGCCTGATGTCGCCCATCAGCGCCTCCACCTGCTCGTCGCTCATGGCGCGCACCTTGCGCGGCTCGAAGCCCCGGAACGCCTTCTCGAAGGCGGGCCACTTCGCGTCCACCATGTCGTGGCGGAGCCCGGCGCGGAAGATGCGCAGCGACATCAGCGAGAGATAGCGGTCGTCGCCGAGCCGGCTGAGCGCCGCCGCCGATTTCACCTTGGGCAGCCGCTTCGCAAGACCCGCCTTGCCGAGGCGCGCCTCGGCGGCCTTGCGGATCCGCGCGAAGCCGGCCACGCCGCTCAGCTCCGGAGCGTGCCGCCCGTCGCCTTCGTCACCTGCTCGACGAGCTTCTTCGAGAAGCCCTCGAGCGCCGCCTCGGTGAGGGTGGCTTCCGTCGGCTGCAGCGTCACCTCGATGGCGAGCGACTTGGTGCCCTCGGGCAAGCCCGTGCCCTCGTAGACGTCGAAGAGGCGCACCTCGGAAACGAGCTTCTTGTCGGCATTGCGCGCCGCCTTCAGCAGCGTCTCGGCGGTGAGGTCCTTCGCCACCACGAAGGCGAAGTCGCGGGTGACCGGCTGGAATGGCGACAGCTTGAGGAGCGGCCGCGCCTTGCCGGTCTTGGCGCGCGGCACCGGCACCGCATCGAGATGGACCTCGAAGGCCGCGATCGTCTCCTTGGCGCCGAGCGCCTGGGCGACGCCGGGATGCAGCTCGCCGAAATGCGCGAGCACCGTCGGTCCCAGGCGCAGGCTGCCGGAGCGGCCGGGGTGATACCATTTCGGCGCGTCCAGGCTGACCTGCAAATTCTCCACCGGTGCCGCGGCGGCGGCGAGCGCCGCCATGGCGTCGGCCTTGGCGACGAAGGCGTCGACCGGCCGGCCGCCGTCGCGCCAGTGGCGCGGGCCGGTGCGGCCCATGCGCACGCCCGCCAATACCAGGCTCTGGCCCTCCGGCGTGTCGTCGCGATACTGCGGCCCCTCCTCGAAGAGCGCCGCGTCGGCGAGGCCGCGATCGGCATTCTGCTGCGCGGCGGTGACGAGGTTCGGCAGGATCGACGGCCGCATCATGTCGAGATCGGCGCTGATGGGATTGACGAGCGCCAGCGCCTCGGCGCCGCCGCCGAACAGCTCCGCCTGCGCCTTCGGCAGGAAGGAGAAGGTCACGGCCTCGATGAGGCCGCGCGCCGCCATCGCCCGGCGCACCAGCACCGCGCGCTTCTGCACCGGCGTCAGCGCCGGCTTCGGCAGCGCCGTCTCTCGCGTGAGCGGCACCACGGGGATCTCGTCGTAACCGTGGATGCGCAGCACTTCCTCGACGAGATCCGCCTCGCCGACGATGTCTCCCCGCCAGGGCGGCGGCTCGACCGAGAAGCCGCCTTCGCGCACCTCGACCTTGAAGCCGAGGGCGGTCAGGTTCTGCTGCTGCTCCGAGGGAGCGATGTCGAGACCGCCCAGGGTCCGGCAGCGCTCGACGCGGAGGAAATACTGGCGACGCCATTCCGGCACCGCGCCCGCCACCGCCACCTCGGACGGCTCGCCGCCGCAGAGGTCGAGGATGGCGCGGGTCGCGATCTCGATGCCGGGCATCGCCATCTCCGGATCGAGGCCGCGCTCGAAGCGGTAGCGCGCGTCGGACTGGATGCCGAGCCGGCGGCCGGTGGCGGCGGTGCGCAGGGGATCGAAGAGCGCCGCCTCGATCAGCACGTTGGTGGTCGCGGCGGTGCAGCCGGTGACCTCGCCGCCGATCACGCCGCCCAGGCTCTGCGGTCCGCGATTGTCGGCGATGACGGTGACCTCGGCGTCGAGCATGTAGGTCTTGCCGTTGAGCGCCGCCATCGTCTCGCCCGGCCGCGCGCCGCGCACCGCGAGATCGCCCTCGATCTTGTCGGCGTCGAAGACGTGCAGCGGCCGGTTGATGTCGAAGGTGAGGAAGTTGGTGATGTCCACCAGCGCCGAGATCGGCCGGAGGCCGATGGCGGTGAGCCGGTCCTTGAGCCATTGCGGGCTCTCGCCGTTGCGGACGTTGCGGACGAGGCGGCTGACGAAGAGCGGGCAGGCCTTCTCGTCCGGCCCAGCGAGGTGCACCGCCTTGGGCGCCGCGAACTTGCCGGCGACCCGGGCGACGTTGAGCGGCTTCAGCGTGCCGAGCCCCGCCGCCGCGAGGTCGCGGGCGATGCCGCGCACGCCCAGCGCATCGGCGCGGTTGGGCGTCACCTTGACGTCGAGCACGGGATCGTCGAGGCCGAGAGCGCCGGCGAAGGGTGCGCCCACCGGCGAGCCCTCCGGCAGATCGATGATCCCCTCGTGATCGTCGGAGAGACCCATCTCGTAGGCCGAGCACAGCATGCCCTTGGAGGCGACGCCGCGGATCGTCGTCTCCTTCAGCAGCAGCTTGGTGCGCGGAATGGTAAGGCCGGTGCGCGCGAAGACGCCGAGCATGCCGGCGCGCGCGTTGGGTGCGCCGCACACCACCTGCACCCGCTCGCTGCCGGTGTCGACCATGCAGACCCGGAGCCGATCGGCGTCGGGATGCGGCTCGGCGGAGATCACCCGCGCGACGATGAACTCCTTCAGGTCCTTCGCGCGATCCTCGATCGCGTCCACCTCGAGGCCGAGCATGACGAGGGCGCGGACGATCTCGTCGAGGCCGGCGCCGGTCTCCAGATGGCTCCGGAGCCAGCCGAGGGTGAGCTTCATCGCGCCAGCCCTCCCACCATGGAGGGCACCTCGAGCGGCAGGAAGCCGTAATGTCGGAGCCAGCGCAGATCGCTGTCGTAGAAGGGCCGGAGATCGGGGATGCCGTATTTCAGCATGGCGATACGCTCGATCCCCATGCCGAAGGCGAAGCCCTGGTAGATGGCGGGATCGATGTTGCAGTTCTCCAGCACCTTGGGATGCACCATGCCGCAGCCCAGGATCTCCAGCCAGTCGCCGCCGGCGCCGATCTTGAGCTCGCCGCCGGCGCGGGAGCAGCCGATATCCACCTCGGCGCTCGGCTCGGTGAAGGGGAAGTAGCTCGGGCGGAAGCGCACCGGCAGATCGTCGAGCTCGAAGAAGGCGCGGCAGAACTCGATGAGGCAGCCCTTGAGGTGCCCCATGTGGGTCGCGCGATCGATCACCAGCCCCTCGACCTGATGGAACATCGGGCTGTGCGTCGCGTCGTGGTCGCTGCGGAAGGTGCGGCCGGGCACGATGATGCGGATCGGCGGCTTCTCCGCCAGCATGGTGCGGATCTGCACCGGCGAGGTATGGGTGCGCAGCACCTTGCGGCTGCCGTCCTTCTTCTCGGTGAGATAGAAGGTGTCCTGCTCCTGGCGCGCCGGATGCTCCGGCGGGATGTTGAGGGCGGTGAAGTTGTAGAAATCGTCCTCGATATGCGGTCCCTCGGCGACCTTGAAGCCCATCTCGCCGAAGATCGAAGTCAGCTCGTCGATGGTCTGGCTGATCGGATGGACGCGGCCCTCGCCGCCGATCTCCACCGGCAGCGTCACGTCGACGCGCTCGGCGACCAGGCGCTGCTCGATCTCGCTGTGGCGCAGCCGATCGCCGGCGGCGGAGATCGCCGTCTCCACCTCGTCCTTGAGCCGGTTGAGCGCGGCACCGAAGGCGCGGCGCGCCTCCGCCTCCAGGCTCGCCAGGTTCTTCATCAGCGCGGTGACCCGGCCCTTGCGGCCGAGCGCGGAGACCCGCACCTGCTCCAGCGCCTCGCGACTCTCGGCGGCGGAGACCGCATCGAGGATCTCGCGGCGCAGCGGATCGATCTCGTTTTCCTTCATGATCTCATCGTCCAGACATGCAAAAAGGGGCCAGCGGTCGCGCGGCCCCTTTCAGTATTCCACCGGGAAAGCCCCGTTGCGAGGCGCTTCCCAGGGCGACGCCTGTCGCCGGGGCCTATCGACAGGTCCCGCCGGTAAATCGCCGGAGCGCGAGCGTCGCCGTCATCGCCTCAGGCCTTGGCGAGCGCGGCGCGCGCGCTCTCCACCAGCGTCTTGAAGGCAGCCGGCTCCTGCGCGGCGAGATCCGCCAGCACCTTGCGGTCGATGACGATGCCCGCCCGCTTGATGCCGTTGATGAACTGGCCGTAGGTCAGGCCCTCGGCGCGGGCGCCGGCGTTGATGCGCTGGATCCACAGCGAGCGGAAATTGCGCTTCTTGGCGCGGCGGTCGCGATAGGCATAGCGCAGCCCCTTCTCGACCTTCTCGATGCCGACGCGGAAGGCGTCCTTGGCGCGGCCCCTATAGCCCTTGGCGAGCTTCAGGACCTTCTTGTGCCGGGCGTGCGCGGTGACGCCCCGTTTGACGCGGGCCATGGCGCTACCTCAGATACGGCATGTAGGTGAGCACCAGCCCGGTATCGCCGGGCTGCAGCACCACGGTGCCGCGCGCCTTGCGCTTCATCTGCTTGGGCTTGCTGATCAGGCGGTGACGCTTGTGGGCGACCGCCGCTTTGATCTTGCCGGTGGCGGTGCGCTTGAAGCGCTTTTTCGCCCCGCTCTTGGTCTTCATCTTGGGCATTTTCGTCCTTTCAGCGAAGGAGAATGAAACGGCGACGAGGCATGCCCGAGGCGCGAAATCGCGCGGCCAGCCGCCGGGTTGGGAGCGGCGGTTTATAGCGGCTGAGGCCCGGAAACGCAAGGGCAGGGCCGCCCCGCCACCGGGCCGGTTGACGGCCGCGGGCCGGCGGGCCTAAGGTGCCGGCCGTGATGACGAAAGCCGATCCCATCCTGCGCTCGTTTAGCGCGTTTTACTGGTACTGCTGGTACAGCCCGGCGGCCTAGGATCGCGCGTTTGTCGTAGATACTGAAGCCGCCTCGATCAGGCGGCTTTCGTGTTTCTGGCACCACCACCCCCCGACGCCCGAATAACCGCCCCGAGACGGCCTCCGTCAACCATAGGAGGTCACCATGATCGATTTCGACGTCGTCACCGGATCCGGGCCGATCGAGCCGCGGGAGAAGCCCGCGGCGCTGCCGGCGGCCTCGGCCCTCCAGCTGCCGTCCGCCGCCCCAGCGCCGGGCGCCGCGGCAGCCGCCGCGGACCGCACGCCGAAGCCGCCGCGTCCTGCCGAGGGCTGAAATCCGCCCCGTGTCCACCGGCGGGCGCCGCCTTGGCGCCGCTCGCCGCGCTTCTATATTGCCGAGCGCGTCCGGACCGGTCGTTTCTGTGTCGCGGCGAGGTCACTGCCTGTTTGGACGCTGCAGGTGCTGAACTTCCGCTCTTGGACTTTCTTCTTCGGCATGGCCTTCCTCGCCGGTCTCTATTCCCTGCACCGGCTGAGCGGCGTGCGCGAGACCGGCGAGGTGCGCGACCGCGTGGTGCTGCAGCAGTTCTTCATCGAGGCGCGCCGCAGCATGGGCAATCTCTCCAGCGCCGCCGGGCTCGCCCGCATCGTGCGCTTCCCCATGCTGCTGCTGCGCCCGCGCACCCGGCGCCCGGCACCGGGCGACTAGCCGCTCGCCGCCCGCCCCGGGTTGAGCGCGGCATCGAGATGATCGAGGAGCCAGCGCGCGGCGCGGCCCGGGCGGCGGCCGCGCTGCTGCAGGACGCAGAGCGCCAGGCCATGCGCCACCCGTCCCCAGCCCGCGATGGCGAGCTGCCTCAGCCGGCCGGCGGCGAGATCCTCCTCGACCATGTGGCGCGGCATGCCGCCCCAGCCGAACCCGGCGCGCAGGAACACGTGCTTGGTCTCGAGATCGACAAAGCGCCAGAGATGGCGCGAGAAGATGCCGCCGGAGAAGCCTTCCGTCCGCGCGCTGCGATCGGTCAGCACGAGCTGGGTGTGCCGCTGCAGCTCCATGAGCGGGACCTCGCCATCCAATTGCGCGAGCGCATGATCGGCGGCGACCACCGGCACCATCTCGACCTCGGTGAGAAAGCGCCGCTCCAGCTCATCCTCGCCGCGCGGGATCAAGGCGCTGATGCCGAGGCTGCACGTGCCGTCGAGCACCCGGCTTTCCACCGCACCCAGCGCCTCGGTATAGAGCGTGAGCGAAAGCAGCGGAAATTCCTGGCGGATCGCGCAGAGCGCCGCGATCAGCGGCGGCCGCGGCAGCATGGCATCGACGGCGATGCTGAGCTCGGGCTCCACCTCCTCGGCGATGCTGCGCGCCCGCGCCTTGAGCTCGGCGGCGCCGGCGATGACCGCCCGCGCGTCACCGGCAAGCGCCCGCCCGGCCTCGGTCAGCACCGGCATGCGGCCGCTGCGGTCGAAGAGCCGCACCTCCAGCGCCGTCTCCAGCGACATGACGGCGTGGCTGATCGCCGACTGCGCCCGCTTGAGCCGGCGGGCGGCGCCGGAGAAGCTGCCCGTCTCCGCGGCGGCGAGGAAAACCCTGAGCTGATCGAGGGTTAGGGCATCGAGCATCATCTATCTCCCGGATCGATAGATCATAGCAGAATTTTACCAATTCCGTAGATGGGCTGGCGGACCCAGCTTCTGGACACCGGCAATTCCGCCGCCAGCAGGGGGTTTCCGCCCATGACCCGTCTTCTTCACATCAGCAGCAGCCCGCTGCCCTCACTCTCCAAGTCGCGCGCCGTCGCCGATGAGTTCGTCGCCGCCTGGAAGGCGCAGCGTCCCCAGACCGTCGTCACCGAGCGCGATCTCGCGGCCACCGCGATCCCGCATTTCGGCATCGATCTGCTGACCGCCTTCGGCATCCCGGCGGAGAAGCGTAGCGCCGAGCAGACCGCGGCGCTCGCCCTTGCCGACGCGCTCATCGCCGAGCTCGAGGCCGCCGAGGTCGTGGTGATCGGCGCCCCCATGCACAATTTCTCGATCTCCTCGACGCTCAAGGCCTGGATCGATCACGTCGCGCGCGCCGGCCGCACCTTCCGCTACACCGCGAACGGTCCCGAGGGACTGCTCACGGGCAAGAAGGTGTTCGTCGTGCTGAGCCGCGGCGGCATTTACAGCGAGGGTCCGGCCCAGGTGATGGATTTCCAGGAGCCCTATCTGCGCGCGGTGCTGGGCTTCCTCGGTCTCAAGGACGTGACCTTCATCCGCGTCGAGGGACTCAACATCAGCCCGGACAGCGCGGAGCGCGGCCTGCAAACGGCGCGGCAGACGATCGCCACGGCGGTCGACACCGTCCGCGCCGCGTGATCACTCGAGCGTCTCCAGCAGCCTGAGCAGGAGCTTCGCG
>DATKPX010000257.1:0-10028 GCA_035523855.1 Allostellaceae bacterium | reverse complement strand
TTGTAGTCCTCCGATGAGAAATTATCCCAGATGTTGCCGCGCAATGCGTTGGTGGCGAGCGGGCTGCAGGCGTTGGTCTGCAGCAGCGTCACCGGCACCCGCATGTCGTTGGAGAGATAGTTGCCGTCGAGGAAATCCTTGGCGAGCACGATCTTGCGCATCTGCCGCTTGAATTCCGTCGTCTTGGTCCAGGCCCAGTAATTGTTCCAGCAATCGAGATATTCCTTGCCGTTGCAGGCGCCGGGATCGGCGCCGGCGGGCGGCGTCGGCGCCTTGCTGGAATGGCAGCGCGCGCAGGTCTCGGCGAAGACGATCTTGCCGCGCTCGACGCTGCGCGGGTCGGCGCCGAGATATTTCTTGCCGCCCGGCGCCTGCGCCAGCCGCTGCGGCGCCGAGGACTTCACCAGGAAGAGCGCCATATCCGGCGTCTGCATCTCGGTGGCGGCCCAGTAGCTGGAGTTCTTCCGCATGGTGGCGATGGTGATCGGGCTGATCGGCTTGCCGCCCACCAGCGGATTGAAGTGCAGCAGCCATTCCTCGCTGAAGAGACCGATATTGACGTAGACCCGGTTGAGGGCGCCCAGCGCGCCCACGGAGTCGGCGCCGTCCTTCAGCACATGGGGCGTCCATACGGTGTTCGGCGGTGAATAGAACTCGGTCAACGGCCCGCTCTGGACCACGTCGTTGAATTGACGGTTGTCGAGGCCGCCGCCGGCGAGGCTTTCCTTGCCCCAACGCTTCGCCGCCTCCAGTCGCGGCAGCAGGTTGTAGACCGCGTTCATCGTGCGCGGATTGTTGATGTTGTCGGTGGAGACCAGGGAGGTGTCGAGGCTGCCCGGCCGCGAGGTATGCACGAGTTGGAAGACGTAGCTGCTCTCGTCCGCCGACCAGTTGAAGATGCGGTCGATCCAGAAATACTGCGCGCCGACATTGGAGCTCAGATTCTCCCAGCGCGGATTCTCCGGATCCTTGGGCGGCTTCAGCGGATTGGGACCGACATGGCAGAAGCCGCAGGACATGCCGACGCGGTAGGGCCGCACCAGGTTCTTGTCGAGGTAATAGCTGGGGTCGCTGTAGTAGCGCTCGGGATCCCATTTCTTCGCCGCCTCGGCGTCGAAATCGGGATTGGGAAAGAGCCGCAAGCCCACGATGCCGGTGGGCTCGCCGTAATAGGAGCCGACGGCCACGGTCTTGCCGCGGGCGCCGACGGCGACGCCGGGATAGCGCTGGGCATCGGCGAAGGGATCCGCCGGGCAGTCGGCGCGCCTGACGTCGAGCCAGAGGCCGAAGCGCTGCGGATCGGGACCGGTCGGCTTGGTGAAGCAGGGCTCGTTCTCGAGGCCGAAATACTTGAAGCGGGTGTCGCGGCTGTATTTGAGGCCGGGCGCCGAGGAGACGATCTTCAGCAGGTCGAAATTGCCGAAGGCGGATTTGGTGATGACGTCCCAGAAGCGGTCGTTGCCGCCGGTCCAGACGATCCAGGTGTTGCGCCCGCGCACCTCGTCGGGCGAGAGCGCGATGCCGCCGTCCATGTCGTGGAAATAATCCTCGCCGGCGGCGGGGAAGCTGGTGGCGGGCCGCGATGCCACGCGCGCCTCGTCCAGCACCTCGCCGGACCAGGGCGGCCGGAAGGCGCAGCTTCCGACCACGAGCACGAAGCCGGCGAGCAGCAGCGCCGAGAGCGCGGCCGCGGGTTTGCGGACTCGAATCCCCGTCATGCGATCCTCCCCCTGACCCTGCATCCCCTAGCGCGGAAGCCGTGTCGCGCCCGGTGATCAACTTCACACGCCCACCCGAATTGACACGATAGAGTCGGGACCTACACTTCTGGTTGTAGCAAAAAGTCGGCAGGGAGGATCGCCATGACGGAGGTGGAATACATCGTCATCGGCTCCGGCGCCGGCGGCGGCCCGCTGGCCGCCAACCTCGCGCGCAAGGGCTGCAGCGTCCTCCTGATCGAGGCCGGCGCCGATGCGGGCGGCCTCAGCTACGAGGTGCCCGCCTTCCACGCCCACTCGACCGACGATCCGTCGATGCAGTGGAATTATTTCGTGCGCCACTATGACCGTCCGCCGCGGCCCGATCCCAAGGATCGGCCGGAGCTCGGCGGCATCTGGTATCCGCGCGCCGGCACGCTGGGCGGCTGCACCGCGCACAATGCCCTGATCCTGGTCTATCCCGAGGATTCCGACTGGGACGCCATCGCCGCGGCGACCGGCGACGCCTCCTGGGCCGGCGACAAGATGCGCGGATATTTCCAGCGGCTGGAGCGCTGCACCTATCACCGCGGCCTCCTGGACCGGATCGACGACCGCTCCGGCCACGGCTATGACGGCTGGCTGCCGACCGCCAAGGCTGATCCGCTGATCGCCCTTAGGGATCTGCAGATCGTCGAGATGATCCTGGCGGCGGCGAAGTCGGCGGGCGTTCCGGGCCTCGCCGCCGCGGTGCTCGACGATCTCCTCGATCCCAACGACCGCCGCGTCGTGGGTGAAGCACGCCGCGACGGGCTCTACTTGACGCCGATGACCGTGCTCGACGGCAAGCGTCACTCGGTCCGCGACTACATCCGCCAGACCCAGCAGGAGAACCCCGGCAAGCTGCAGGTGCTGACCGGGGCCCTGGTTACCCGCGTCCTCATCGAGGGCGGCCGCGCGGTGGGCGTCGAATACCTGCCCGACCCGCACGCTTATCGCGCCGATCCCAACGCGCCGAAGACGATGCCGCCCTGGTCGGATGTCGCGCGCACGGTCCAGGCCGCGCGGGCGAGCCGCGAGGTGATCGTCTCCGGCGGCGCCTTCAACAGCCCGCAGCTGCTGATGCTGTCCGGCATCGGACCGCGACGGGACCTGCAGCGCCTCGGCATTCCCGTCGTCAGGGACCTGCCCGGCGTCGGGCAGAACCTGCAGGACCGCTACGAGGTCACGGTCATCAGCCAGTTCGACCAGGAGCTCACCCTGCTCAAAGGCTGCAAGCTGGCACCGCCCGCCGCCGGCGATCCGCCCGACCCCGCCTTCCAGGAATGGCAGAAGGACGCCTCCGGCATCTATGCCACCAACGGCGTCGTCATCGGCTTCATCCGCCGCTCATCGCCGGCGAAGCCGGCGCCCGATCTCTTCATCTTCGGCCTGCCCGGCGCCTTTGCCGGCTACTACCCCGGCTACTCCGGCGATATCATCAAGCGGGATCATTTCGCCTGGGCGATCCTCAAGGGGCATACCAACAACACCGCCGGCCAGGTGACGCTCCGCAGCGCCGATCCCCGCGACACGCCCGACATCAACTTCCATTATTTCGAGGAGGGCAGCGACGCCAAGGGCGAAGATCTCGCCGCCGTCGTCGCCGGCGTGGAGTTCGCGCGCGGCATCAACGCCCATCTGCTGAAATCGCCGACCGAAGTGTCGCCCGGGCCGACAGTGGCCAGCAAGGAGCAGATCGCCGACTTCGTCCGCCAGGTCGCCTGGGGGCACCATGCCTCCTGCAGCAACAAGATGGGCCCGGCGAGCGATCCCCTGGCGGTGGTCGGCAGCGACTTCCGCGTGCACGGCATCGACGGTCTCCGCGTGGTCGACGCCTCGATCTTCCCGCGCATCCCCGGCCTCTTCATCGTCAGCGCCGTCTACATGATCGCGGAAAAAGCGACGGACGCGATCCTGAGCGATCGCCACTAGCGCGAGGCATCGGCGCTCGTGGGT
Organism: Allostellaceae bacterium; assembly: GCA_035523855.1. Taxonomy (GTDB): domain Bacteria; phylum Pseudomonadota; class Alphaproteobacteria; order ATCC43930; family CGMCC-115725; genus DASZHJ01. The sequence goes on along the minus strand of DATKPX010000257.1, from coordinate 6,333 downwards.
CCGTCGACGCGTTTTGCTTGCTCAGGATGAGGCGCATCTCATTTCTTCCCCATCCTCGGCAGGCGACCGAAGGGAGCGCGTCGAAGGACGCGAGATACCTGCCGCATCGACAGGCCGATGCGGCTTACCCGATGACGCGATCCAGCATCCAGTTGGCGATGCCGTGCACCAGCAGCTCCTGGTGCGAGAGCCGGCCCGGCCGCGCGAAGGACGAGGTGATGCCGGCCTGCTGCCGCTCGGAGATCGCGTTATCCTCAGGCAGCGACTTGTCCCAGCGGCGGTAGTATTTCGCCACCCGCTCGGCGAAGTCGGGGCGCGCCACCGTCGCCCGCGGGAAGCAGGAGCCGATCACCACCCTGGTGCGCGTCGCCCCCGCGGGGAATTGCTGCAGCCACCAGCAGCAATCCTGGGTGAAGGCAAAGAAGGTCATGGGATAGATCACGACGAAATAGGTGCCGCCGGCGGCCTTGGCGTCGAGGCCAGGGATCGGCGGGAAGGCGCTGGCGATGTCTTCGCCCAGCACCGCGATGGTCTTCTCCGCCGGCATGAACATGCCGTCCCAGGCGCCGCGCGTCGTCTCGCGTCTCGTCACCTGCGCGCCGATCGAGAGCTTGTGCACGGTCGGCGTGTGATACTCCTCCATCGCGTTCTCGAGATAGAGTTTCCAGTTGCAGGCGAGCTGATATTCCCTGCGGCGGACGCAGATCATGTCCTCGAGGCCATAGCTCTGCAGCCGCTCCGGCAGGTCGCCGAGATAGTCTCCCAGGCTCGGCGCGGCGGGATCGAAGCTCGCGAAGAGGAAGCCGCCCCAGCTCTCGAGCCGCACCGGGATCAGCCCGTACTGGCGCTTGTCAAAATTTTCCGTCTGCTCCATGCCGACCGCCGAGAAGAGCTCGCCGGAAAGCGTATAGGCCCAGTTGTGATAGGGACAGACGATCGCTGTGCAGCGCCCCTGCCCCTCCAGCAGCTTCGTGCCGCGGTGGCGGCAGGTATTGGCGAAGGCGTTGAGCTTTCCCGCGCGGTCGCGGATGACGATGATCGCCTCGCCGAAGAGATCGAGAGCCATGTAGTCGCCGGGATTGGGCAGCTCGTCGGCGCGGCCGATGAAGTTCCAGCTGCGCCGGAACATGCGCTCGACCTCGCCGCGATAGAACTCCTCCGAGGTGTAGCACCAGGCGGGCAGCGTCTCCGCCTGGAGCGGCGGCAGCCGCACCTTGGCGTAGTGCGCAGGATCGAAGATGTCCGGCGTCATTTCCCGACCTCTCTCAGCGCTTCGGAGAAATCGTGGAGCAAGTGATTCGAGGGGTCAATACCGTGCGTCCTTCGACACGCGACGTCTGTCCATACCTCTCAGAACTTGGTGAGATAGGTGTCGTACTCCCACTGGGAGACCGAATTGTGATAGCTCCACCACTCCCGCTGCTTCACCTCGACGAAGGAGCGATAGAGATCCTCGCCGAAGGCGCTCTTCGAGAGCGGATCGGCGGCGAAGGCCTCCACCGCCTCCAGCAGCGTGCGCGGCAGGCTGCGCACGCCGCGCCGCGCGAGCTCCGCGTCGCTGAGCTCATACATGTTGATGTTCAGGGGATCGCCGGGATCGAGATCCTGCTCGATGCCCTCGAGACCGGCCGCGAGCATCATCGCCGCGCCGAGATAGGGATTGAGCGAAGGATCGACCGCGCGACAATCGATGCGAGCGCCGGAGAGATAGGTCCCCTTGTGCGCGGCAGTCGCACCCTCGATCTGCGGCCGCACCATCGGCACCCGCATCATGTGGGTGCGGTTGTTGCCGCCATAGGAGATGAAGATCGGCGCCCAGGAGAAGCCGGTCATCGATCCCGTCTTGATGAGGCGCTTGTAGGAATTGACGATCGGACAGGTGGTGGCGACGATCGCCGGCGCGTGGCGGAGGATGCCGGCGAGGAACTGGTAGGCGAGCCGCGAGAGCCCGCAGCCTCGCCGATCGGTGCCGTCGCCGGACACGTTGCGGCCGGTCTTGAGGTCGCGCAGCGACATGTTGAAATGGGCGCCGCTGCCGGTGCGGTCCGCATAGGGCTTCGGCATGAAGGTCGCCTCCCAGCCGTAGCGGCGGGAGACCTCCTTCATCATCAGCCGCCACAGCACGAAGCGGTCGGCCATGGTCATGACGTCGGCATAGGCGAAATCGAACTCGAACTGGCTGTTGGCGTCCTCGTGATCGAAGGAATGCACCTCCCAGCCGAGCTCGTCCATATAGCCCACGACTTCGTTGAGCCAGGGCATGTTCTCGAGCAATCCCACGATGTCGTAGGCGGCCTTGGGGAGCACATCGAGGGGATTGGCCGGGCGGATCCGGTCGCCCTCGCGGCGCACCAGGAAGATCTCGCACTCGACGCCGAGATTGAAGCCGAGCCCGTGCGTCGCGAGCCGGTCGATCTGCCGCTGCAGCACGTTCCGCGCGCACATCGGCCAGGGCTCGTCGTGGAAGCGCAAGCCGCCCGGCGCCCAGGCCACCTCGCGCCGCCAAGGGAGCTGCGTCACCGCGGCGGGATCGGGATGGACCGCGAGCTCGTCGTCGCTCGGCGACTGGCCGAGGCCATCGAGCGCCGCGCCGGTGAAGAGCTCCGAGCCGCGCATCATCCGCGCAAAATGGCCGATCGGGACGCTCTTCGCCTTGGGAATGCCGTGCAAGTCCACATAGGCGGCAAGGCAATACTTGACGCCCTTCTCGGCAAGAGATTTCTCCAGCCTTGCGATCTCCTGATCGCTCGCGGCCCCCGCGAGCGCGCCGCTCTCGTTCATTCCCCCTCGCACCCTTCCCGGCGTTGCACGACGCGGATGATGCCGGAGCGAAATTAATCGGTCAATTAAATTGGCGACGAGCGCGGAGGGCGCGAGGATGCTCCGGCTTCGAAAACGGATCTAGGCGGCGCGCTCGACGGCGCGGCCCACCCGCTGCCAGAACACCTCGCGCAGCTCGTTCATGGCGGCGGCGATGTTGAAGCTCGGCCGCACCATGGAGGCAACCATGATGCCGTCGAGCTGCACGGAGATGAAGAGCGCGGTACGATCGGGATCGACGTCCCGGAAGATTCCCTCGGAGATGCCCTGCCGGATGCCGTTGGAGAGGATGCTGGTCTCCTCGCGGTAGAAGCGGCGGATCAAGGTCTCGACCGAGGTCATGCGCACGGAGCCGTGCGAGTAGTCGATCATGATCTTCACCAGCTGGCGCATCAAGTCAGACATCTCGACGTTGTTCTCGAACCAGTCGTTGATCAGGTCGGTGGCGTTCGAATGCCGCCCCTTGAGGCGCGCGTAATTCTCCAGCGCCTGCAGGATGGCGTTCTCGATCATCGCGCGGAACAGATCTTCCTTGTTCTTGAAGTAATAGTAGATCAACGCCGAGTTGACGCGCGCGGCCTTGGCGATGTCCTTGATGGTGATCGAGGCGAAGTCGCGCTGGGAGAACAGGTCCATGGCGACCGTCATCAGCTTCGCCGCCTGGGAGCTGGCGCGCGCCCCCTTGCGGGCGGTCGCCTGACGGACCGTCTTCTTCAGGCGCTTCTTCATGCCTTCGAACTCCCCACCCGATGCGGCTGCCGGCGCATCCCACATAAACTGTCGGATTTATAGCCCATTCTCCGATTGCGTGTAATCCCCTTAGTACTGATACTTCGCGCTCACCTGGTTCAGCAGCGGCTTGCCGGCGATCAGCCGCTCGATGTTGCGGCAGACAAGGTCGAGCGTCTTGGGCGTATAGAGATCCGCGTCGTCGGACGAACAATGCGGCGTCATGATCAGGTTCGGCAGCCCCCAGAGCGGCGAGGAGGCCGGCAGCGGTTCGGGATCGAAGACGTCCAGCACCGCGCTCAGCTCGCCGCGAGCGAGCTTCTCGGCGAGCGCCTGGTAATCGACGAGCTGCGCGCGGCTGTAGTTGATGAGGCCGGCGCCGGGCTTCATCAGATCGAGCTCGCGCCGGCCGATCAGATGGCGGGTGTCGGCGGTATGCGGTACCGTCACCAGCACGAAATCCGCCCGCGGCAGCAGCTTCGGCAGCGCCGCGGGCTTGTGCATCTCGTGGACGTCCGGGTGCCGCCTGCCCGTCCGCCGGGTGCCGATGACCCGCATGCCGAGGCGCCTTGCCCACTTCGCCGCGCCGCCGCCCACATGGCCCACCCCCACGATCAGCAGCGTCTTGCCGGCGATCGAGCTGTTGAAGAGCTGCTCCCAGCGCGCGGCGCGCTGATTGTTCATCATCCGCGGCAGGTTGTTGTTGAGCATCAGCATCGCCATCAGCGTGTACTCGTCCGCCCGCTCGCCATGGACGCCGCGGCTGTTGGTGAGGACGGCGCCCGGCGGCAGCCAATCGAGCGGCATCAGGTGATTGACGCCGGCGCCGTGCGCGTGCACCCAGCGCAGATGCGGCGCCTTCCGCGCCAGATCCGCGCGGTCGAAGTTCCAGCCGAACAGCACGTCGGCGGTCCGCATCGCCTCGGCGTAGATGTCGCCGTCATAGCCGACGGTGACCCTGACCTTGCCTTTGAGGCGGGGATGGCGCTTCAGCGCCGCCTTCACCCGCTCCGGCGTCGCCTCGAAGACCGGCCCCATGTTGCGGCCGTTCTCCACATGGAGATGCACCGGCAGCGCCGGCTTCGCGGGGCCGGCGCTTTTCTTCTTGGCGGCGCGGCGGCGGGATTTCATGATCGGTCTCCGAAGGTCCGGCGGATGCGGCTGGCGGATTTGAACGGGCGATTAACGGCGAAGATGCGGTGTCGCCACTTTCCTGACAAGGCCAAACTATGGCATCACTATCTGCGAGCGACCGCCGGTCGCTGCGGAGGTGTCCCATGAAGGAGTCCTTCTTCGCCGACCATCCCCTGCCCTGCGTGCTGGAGCCGTCTTCGCCGGCCGCCGCGACGCCGGACGCGCTGGTGGACTGGATCGAGACCGAGCGGGCGGATCTCACGCGGCGCCTGCACCGTCACGGCGCCGTGCTGTTCCGCGGCTTCGGCCTCGCCGGCCCCGAGGATTTCCTGCGCCTCGCCCAGACCGTCGTCGTCACCTCGCTCATGCCCTATAGCGGCGGCGACGCGCCGCGCGGCCGGGTGCACGATCTCATCTACAACTCGACCGACGCGCCGCCGGAGGTGGAGATCCTGGCGCATAACGAGAAATCCTATTCGGCGGCCTATCCGCGCACGATCATGTTCTACTGCGACCACGCCCGGATGACCGGCGGCGCGACGCCGCTCGCCGATGGGCGGCGCATCCTGGCGCGGCTCGATCCCGCGGTCGCCGACGCGTTCCGCCGGCGCGGCATCACCTACATCCAGAACCTGCATGATGGCGAGGGCGACGGCAAATCCTGGTTCGCGACCTACGAGAGCCGGGACCGGGACGCGGTCGAGGGCTTCCTGCGGCGGATCGGCGCCAGTTTCCACTGGAAAGAGGATGGCTCGCTGCACGTGGAGGAGAATCTCGATGCGGTGATCCGCCACCCGGAAACAAAGGACGAGGTGCTCTTCAACCAGGCCTATTACTGGCATCTCTCGCTCTATGATGCGGCCACTCGCGCCAAAATGCTGGCGACGCGGCGGGAGGAGGACTGCTACCACCACGCCCGCTTCCGCGATGGCGGCACCATCCCCGACGAGTGGGTCGAGGCCTTGCGCACCGCGATCCGCGCCGAGACGGTGGAGTTTCCCTGGCAGGTCGGCGACCTGCTGGTGCTCGACAATATCCTGGCGCTGCATGGCCGCGCGCCCTACCAGGGCGAGCGCCGAATCCTGGTGGCGATGGGCTGAGCTTTTTCGGGAGAGACACGATGACTTCCATGCGCGACAAGATCTGCGTCGTCACCGGCGCCAGCCGCGGCCTCGGCCGCGCCATCGCGCTTGCCTATGCGGAGGCGGGCGGCGACGTGGTGCTGGCGGCGCGCAGCCGCGATGATCTCGCGGCGCTCGCCCGCGAGATCGAGGCCAAGGGCCGCCGCGCCCTGGTGCAGCCGACCGACGTCACCGATCCCAGGCAGCTGCAGGCGCTCGCCGCGGCGGCGGTGAAGAAATTCGGCCGCATCGATGTCTGGGTCAACAATGCCGGCGGCTTCAGCAGCGAGCCCGGCGCGATGGCGGAATGGCTCGATGTGAGCGAGGCCGGCTGGCAGTCGATGCTGAGCCTCAACCTGACGGCGCAGGTGTTCGGCGCCCAGGCGGCGGCGCGCGCCATGCGGGACGGCGGCCGCGGCGGCTCCATCATCTTCCTGAGCTCGATCGACAGCCTCTACGCGGCACCCGGCGGCGAGGGCATCTACGGCGCCTGCAAGGCGGCCATCAACAACATCACCCAGACCATGGC